>JAOUFO010000258.1 GCA_029858165.1 Deltaproteobacteria bacterium
GTTGGAGGAGGCCGCCCATCTGCTGGGCGAAATGGCCCAGGGCAACCCGGAACTGGCGGACCGCTGGGAGCGCAAACCGGCCACCGTGGCCCTCCATTACCGGGGGATGACCCACGATCTGGCCCGTCAATTGGAACAACAGGTGGTCCCCGGCTGGCGGGAACTGGCCGCCCGGTCCGGGCTGGAATTGAAACCCTTTGACGGGGGGGTGGAACTGGTCGCTCCGGGGGTGGATAAGGGGCGGGCGGTGACAACCATCCTGAACGAAACCCCGGAAGCGGGGGTGGCGGCCTATCTGGGGGATGATTTGACCGATGAGGATGCGTTCCGGGCACTGCATGAGGACACGGCCAGCCACACCCGGCTGGCGGTGTTTGTGCGGGAATCCCACAGGAATACCCTGGGGGATCTCTGGCTGCGCCCCCCTGAGGAACTGCTGGAGTTTTTGCACCGGTGGCACACGGAAGCGCAAGGATAAGCTCTATGGAAATCCCCTCCGAAAAACGGCTGATGATTGTATCCAACCGGCTGCCCATCACGGTGGTTCAGGATGGAGAGGCCTGGCAGGTGCGGCCCTCCTCCGGAGGGCTGGTGACCGCCATGGCCCCTGTGCTTCGGGGGCGGGGGGGGATGTGGATCGGCTGGACAGAAGCCCCCCCGGGGGTGGATGTGGAAGCCCTGGCGGCCCAGCACGAAAAGGCATCCGGGTACCGGCTGGCCCCGGTTGCACTTTCGGGCCAGGATGTGGATTTGTTCTACCACGGGTTTTCCAATGAGGTGGTGTGGCCGTTGTTTCACTCGTTGCAGACGGTGTGCAATTTCAACCCGGACTATTGGGAATCCTATCTGAAAGTGAACCGCAAGTTTGCGGATCGGATCATCAGCCTGAATGCCGGGAACCACTATATCTGGGTTCACGATTACCACCTGATGCATGTGGGCAAATTTTTAAAAGAAGGCGGATTGGAAGGGCCGGTGGGGTTTTTTCTCCATATCCCTTTTCCGGGGCCGGATACCTTTTTAAAACTTCCCTGGCGGCGGGAGATTCTGGACGCCCTGTTGGATTGCGACCTGATCGGGTTTCAAACCCTGCAAAACCGGCGCAATTTTATCCAATGCGTGCGCACCGTGTTCAAGGATGTGGCGGTGGGGGGCAAGGGTCAGGTGCTGACTCTGCGGGTGGGGGAACGTACTTTGAGGGTGGGCAATTTTCCCATCGGCATAGACTACCAGTCTTTTGTATCTCAGGCTGCCTCGCCGGAAGTGACTGACCGGGCCTGGGAGGTTCACCAACTGCTGCCGGAGCGGCAATTGATTTTGGGGGTGGACCGGCTGGATTACACCAAGGGCATTCCCTACCGTTTGGATGGATTCCGCCGGGCCTTGAAGGATTATCCAGAACTTCGGGGCCAAGTGACGTTTATCCAGGTGGTGGTTCCCAGCCGGGAGGACACCCCGGCGTATTCCGCGTTGAAAATGGAAATAGAAGGGCTGGTGGGGGAAATCAACGGCGAATACACCGTGCCGGGATGGGTGCCCATCCATTACCAGTTCCGCCATTTGACCCGAACCGAACTGCTGGCGTATTACCGCACCTGCGAAATCGCCCTGATCACCCCCCTGGAAGACGGCATGAATCTGGTGTGCAAGGAGTATTGCGCGGCCAATCTGGAGGAAACCGGGGTGTTGATTTTAAGCGAATTCGCCGGGGCCGCCCCCCAGATGCAAAAGGGGGCCATTTTGGTGAATCCTTATGACAGGGACGGACTGGCCCAGGCCATCCGGCAGGCACTGGGTATGCCACAGGAGGAGCGGAAAGCCCGGATGCGCAAGCTCCGGCGTCAGGTTCAGGAACGGTCTATTTTCTGGTGGGTGGATACCTTTTTGCGGGCCGGTTTTGCCCGGAATCTGGCCGCCTTTCCCCAGCTGGAAGAGGAAGACAGCCTGCCCGAATGGCGGTATGACGGTTAAAGGGTTACTTGGGAACCACTTCCACCACGTTTTCCCCATCCCCCAAAAAAGCCATTTTGGCGATGCGGATAAACAGCCCGGTTTCCATCACCCCGGTGACGGCCTTTAATTCAAGCTCCAGGGCCGGCGGGTTTTTGATCACCCCGAAATGGCAATCCAGAATATACCCCTGGTTATCCGAGAGAAAAGGCTTGCCCTCTTTTTGGCGCAGAACCACCTGGGGGCACAATTTGGCTATTTTGGCAGCCACCACCTGCCAGCCGAAAGGATTGACCTCCACCGGCAGGGGAAACGCCCCCAGGTGTTGCACCAGCTTGGATTTGTCGGCAAACACCACCATGCGGTCCGATGCGGTGGCCACGATTTTTTCCCGGAACAAAGCCCCCCCGCCCCCTTTGATCAGGTTCAGCGCGCCATCCATTTCATCGGCGCCGTCCATGGTCAGGTCCAGCCGGGTCACCTGCGAAAAATCCACAACCTCCAGGCCCGCCTCCATGGATGCGGCCCGGGTCCATTCACTGGTGGGCACCACCTTCACTTTTAATCCCTGTTTTACCCGTTCACCCAGTTTTACAATGGCGAACCTGGCGGTGGAACCGGTGCCCATCCCGATCACCATGCCGTCTTTTACCAGTTCCACAGCGGCTTCCGCCGCCAACTGTTTTTCCCGATCCATGCTCATGTGGCAACCTTTTTCTTGTGGGGTGAACTTTTTCCGGCCCGGCCCTTTTGAAGGGGTGGGGAGGGTGTGGTTGAAAGGGTTTGAAGCTCAGTTGCGGTTTGGGTCAGCTCGCCCGCCACCTTTTTGGCCTCCCTGGCCACCCCGCCGAATTCCAGGACATCCCCGGCAGCCTCCCGTGCCTTTTTTTCGGCTTCGTCCCGGGCTTTGATCATTTCGGATTGAATCACCCCGGTGGTCTGGGTGGCGATGGAATGGAACTCGGCGTCCAGGGTCTGCCGGGCTTTTTTCAGATCGGCCATGCCCGGCTCGTTTTCCACCGCGGATTTCACCTCATTGACGGCCCGGCGGAAATCCGCCACCATTTTGCCCAAGGCCCTGGCCACCCCTGGCAATTGTTTGGGGCCTACCACCAACAGGGCGATGATGAGGATGACCACCATTTCGTACATGCCGATGCCAAACATGGGGGGATTTTCTCCTAGTGCTGAAGGGGCAGACAGGACTTGTTTTTCAAAGGGGCCAAAACAAAAGCCTAACTCTTTGAGGCCGGGGCTGGCAAGGCGGATTTGGGGGGACGGCTTTCTTGTTTGTGAAAGGGACCCGCATGGTTTACTATTTCAAGAACCAATAACAAGTACGAGACCTCTGCATGACTGCCAAAAGCTCCCGTTTTGATAAAAAAGCGGGGGTTTGGGGTT
>JAOUFO010000259.1 GCA_029858165.1 Deltaproteobacteria bacterium
GCGCAGAATGCGCCGGGGGTGAGGCCCGCCCTTTTAAGAATGGGACCAGGAAGAGGGGTGCCAAAATTCAAAGGCACCGACCAGCCCGGCCAAAAGCGGAAAAGCACGCGGGGGAACGAGCCCCCCGCACTCCCCCGTGTACGGGTTTTGACGCAGGCATAAACAGGGTCAAGGGAATTTCATTCCCTGGTGGAGATTGGGGCAAAACCCAAAAAGAGGCGCAACCAGACCGGCCAAAAGGGCCGGACTTGCCGCATTTTCCTTAGGCCAGGGCGATGGTGCGGAGGAGTTTGATTTGGTCCAGCATTTTTCCGGTGCCCAGCACCACGCAGGATAGGGGATCTTCGGCCATGATGATGGGCAGACCGGTCCGCTCCCGCAGCAGCATATCCAGCCCGTTGAGCAGACTTCCCCCTCCGGCCAGCACAATGCCTTTGTCCACAATATCCGCCGCCAGTTCGGGGGGGGTGCGTTCCAGGGCGTTTTTGATGGTCTGCACAACCTGATCGGTCACATCCGACAGAGCGGTGCGCACCTCGGCATCCGACAGGGTGAGGGTGCGGGGAATGCCGGTGACCAGGTCCCGGCCTTTTACCTCGTGGGTCCGGGGGGGGCCGGAAGGAAAGGCCGATCCGATCTGGATTTTGATTTCCTCGGCGGTGCGCTCCCCAATCAGCATGTTGTACTGGTTTTTGATGTACTGGATGATGGCCTCGTCCATGCGGTCGCCCCCCACCCGGGCCGAATCGCAATAGACAATCCCCGCCAGGGAAATCACCGCCACTTCGGTGGTGCCGCCGCCAATATCCACAATCATGTTGCCGGAAGGCTCGGTGATGGGCAGTCCGGCGCCGATTCCGGCGGCCATGGGCTCCACAATCAGGTACACCTCTTTGGCTCCGGCGGATTCCGCTGATTCCCGGACGGCCCGTTTTTCCACCTGGGTGATCCCCGAAGGCACCCCGATGATGATACGGGGCTTGAATTTGATGAAGGAATTCTGCCGCTGGACCTTGCGGATAAAGAACCGCAACATTTCCTCGGCAATTTCAAAATCGGCAATCACTCCGTCCTTCATGGGGCGGATGGCCTGAATCCCTCCCGGCGTGCGGCCCAGCATGGTTTTGGCTTCATGGCCCACCGCCAGCACTTTAAACCCCCCCCTGGGGTCCCGCTTGACGGCCACTACCGAAGGTTCCCGAATGACGATTCCCTGGCCCCGCACATACACCAAGGTGTTGGCGGTGCCCAGGTCAATGGCCATATCGGAGTTAAAATGCTCTTTTAAACGGGAGTAATAGTTGATCGGCCCGGAAAGAAAATGATCGCCCATGGGTGGGATTGGCTTGAAAGATGAGAAGGTGAAAATTGAAAAACGGTGAAAAGGTGAAAAAATAAGAACCTGAAAAAAATGGAACGGATAACCGACCAGGAGATTACCCCCGGATGTACACCGGACCGGTTGATTCCCCGAACCGCCCCCTCTACCCCTGTCTGAAAAATACTAAAGGTTTCCCCCGGGCAATTCAACGGATTTTCCGTCGGCGAATCCATTCCCGTCCCAACCGGCCCTTCGGGACGGCTGAAATCCATTTGATACAGGCGCCAGGACCAGCCGACCCGGTTAATACCGGTAGTAATCCGGTTTGTAGGGACCTTCCATGGGAACATCCAGGTATTCGGCCTGGGCCTTGGTCAATTTGTCCAGTCTGGCGCCCAGTTTGCTCAAATGGAGGCGGGCCACTTTTTCATCCAGGATTTTGGGCAGCACATACACCTTGTTTTCGTATTTGGCGTGATTTTTCCAGAGTTCTATCTGGGCCAGCACCTGATTGGTAAAGCTGGTGGACATCACAAAGCTGGGATGGCCCGTGGCACAACCCAGGTTGACCAGACGGCCCTCGGCCAGCACGGTGATTCGCTTGCCGCCGGGCCACACAAACTGGTCCACCTGGGGCTTGATGTTCACCTTTTTCAGGGTTTCATCATGCATCAGGGCGCCCACTTCAATTTCGGAATCAAAATGGCCGATGTTGCACACAATGGCCTGGTCTTTCATCACGTCCATGTGCTTTTTGCTGATGGCGCTGACGCAACCGGTGGAGGTTACAAAGATTTCTCCCAGGGGGGCGGCCTGGTCCATGGTCATCACCTCATAGCCTTCCATGGCCGCTTGCAGAGCGCAGATAGGGTCAATTTCAGTTACCACCACCCGGGCGCCGAATCCGCGAAAGGCCTGGGCGCAGCCCTTGCCCACATCGCCGTAGCCGGCCACCACGCAGATTTTTCCGGCGATCATCACATCGGTGGCCCGCTTGATGCCGTCTATCAGGGATTCCCGGATGCCGTACAGGTTGTCAAACTTGGATTTGGTAACGGAATCGTTGACGTTGAAAGTGGGGATTTTCAGTTCCCCTTTTTCCACCATCTGGTACAGCCGATGGACGCCGGTGGTGGTTTCTTCGGACAGGCCGCGGATATCGGCCAGCAAATCGGGCCGTTTCTGATGCACCAGCAGGGTCAGGTCCCCGCCGTCATCCAGCAACATGTTGGGTTTCCAGCCTTGGGGGCCTTCCAGGGTTTGCTCCACGCACCACCAGTATTCCTCCTCGGTTTCGCCCTTCCAGGCAAACACCGGAATCCCGGCGGCGGCGATGGCCGCGGCGGCATGGTCCTGGGTGGAAAAAATGTTGCACGAGGACCAACGGACTTCCGCCCCCAGGTCCACCAGGGTTTCAATCAGCACCGCGGTTTGAATGGTCATGTGGAGACAGCCGACAATCCGGGCTCCTTTCAAGGGGGATTTTCCCTTGTTTTCCGCCCGCAGAGCCATCAGCCCCGGCATTTCGGTTTCCGCGATGTCTATTTCTTTTCGGCCCCATTCGGCCAGTTTGATATCGGCTACCTTGTAATCGGTCATTCCTTTGGTCTCCAGAATCTTGGTGCTGCGTTTGAAGTGTTTGGTCAATGTACAAAGATGGGGGGAAACGCCGATTGAGTCAACGATTAAATTTTACCCCCTTCCTGACCCCAGAAAAATCCAGGGCGGGCGGGCCAAGGCAACCCACAGCTCTTGCCGGGGCAGGGGGGCAGACCGGTTGACGCCATCCGGGAAAAGCAGGGGAACCATGAAGGAATTCAACACAGGAAAAGCCCCCGCTTCCCGGCGGGAAGGCCGGGAAAGGAGGGCTTTGGACCCATTGAAGGAACATCCTGAAAACGTCAAGGGGGATATACGGTTTAAGGAGCGGTCACCCCCAGGGCCTTGGCCATTTCCGGGTAGGCGGCTTTGGCTTCGTCCATTTCCTTTTTGTAATCAAACAAAGGCTTCAGCTTTCCCTTGGTG
>JAOUFO010000261.1 GCA_029858165.1 Deltaproteobacteria bacterium
AGTGGAAACCATCGTCAAGGATATCATTTCCAAGCATATCCAGGATGCCATGGATAAAGAGCTTTCAGCCCTGAATGACTCCCTGGTGGATGAAGGCAAGCCGGAGCTTACCGCTGACGAGAAAATCTTTGAGCGGATCAAAGCGTTGGACAACCATATTTCCGATGATGAATTGGAAGGTTCCAAACGGTACACCCACATCACCAAAAAAGTGCTGGATTCCGTTGAAGGGGTTCGGGCCGAGATAGAATATGAGGAATATGATCCCATGCGGATCAGGGAAAACGTGGTCCGTCTGTTGGAATCAGAAAACATCCGCAACCGGGGTTTCAACACCGCGATCAATGCCTTGACCCATGTGCTGGACTGGAGCCGGATGGGGTATCAGCACATTGAAAACTTCAAAGGTGCCCGCAAAGCCGTTATCCGTGAATACGCCGATACCGAAGAAACCATCCTGCCCGATGAACGGTACGTCATCTCTCTGGATTACAGCACTTATGAAATGATTCAGGCAGAGCGGGTGGCCTATTCCGCCCAGTTTGGCGAGCTGAAGCGAACCATCATGGAAGCCTGGAATGTGGTGGAAAAAGTTTATGAGGAAGACCGGCGATCCAAACGAAAAGAAGATTGGGAAACCCTTTACAAGCGGATGAGCAGTGAATCCAAGGATGAAGGCCGCGGTTGGTTCTTTGGGTTTGGCGGCGGCGGTTCTTCTGAAGAGGATTTTGAAGAGGAAACCCCTGAAGCCGCTCCTACCGAGGTTCCTCAATGGAATGAAGTGGTGTTCCTGACCCCCAAAGATTCCAGCATGGTGGTTCAAAACCCCACGATGATAAATGACACCGAGGATTTGCGCCAACGGTTTCAGTTGATGCGGGATTCCCTCCAAAAGGTGTTTCAGGAAGCCACCCCGGAAGTCCGGGAAGTGTTGGATAACCGGATTGACTTTTTGGAACGCGAATTCTCCCGGTTTTCCATGCGGACCAACCCCTTCCATGTCAACCCCGGGGTGATGCTGGAAGTGGACATTGTCAGCATCAAAAAGAAAAGCACCACCATGATGAACATGGCAAACGTGCTGAATGAATTCCTTTCCGCCATTTCCAAAGGGTTCCAGGATGCGGCCTTTGCATCCTTCTCCCGCAGGCGGTCCACTCAACGCTCCGACTTGGCTGAGGGCTTTGGTGAATCCGCCGATGAGGTGGAAGACGCCCGACACCATGCCGCCGCCGGCGGTGGTGGCAGCGGCGAGGAAATATTTGAATAAGCCGGAAATCAGGGCCGGGTACTCCCCGGCCCTTTTTTTTTTAATGTAGACCCCCCGCCGTTTGTATATCCTCTAAAGGCGAAACGCGCTTCTAAGCCATAGTGGAGTTGGTTTGGCCATGATCCGCTCTTTCCATCTCATCACCGCCTCTCCCTTTTTTTCCGAACATGTTGTTCTGACCGATGGACAGGTTGCTGTTCGGTCCAGAATTTGCGGTCTGTCCCGCCCGGATGAGGGTGAAGTGCCAGGGACGGATAGCCTGGATGGGGTTTTGGAGGGGAAATTCTCTGATGAACCCGCTGTGATTGTGGTCCCCACCGGTTGGGTCCGTTTTCGGCAGGTGGAATTTCCTTTTTCAGACCCGGGGAAAATCAAGCTGGCGTTGCCGTTTGAGCTTGAAAACGAGGTGTTGGAGGATTTGTCCTCGCTTGTGTACTATCATCAAATCCGATCAGAACCGGATAGCCGGTCCATGGTATCCGTTTACCTGATGGAAAAGGCTCATTTGACCCAGGTGCTTGCCCGGACACAGGCGGGGGGTTTGTTCCCTGTGCGGGTGGTGTTTTCGGCGCAGGCGTTGCTGTCGGCTTATCCCACTCAGTCCCCGCTCCATATTCAGGTGTATGCCGGGATGGAGGAAACCTATGTTTCCATTGTCCGCCGGGGGGTGGTGGTTACGGCCAAAAGTTACCCTCCGTTGCTGCAAACCCTGATTGGGTCAGGTCCGGCCTGTGGGATCAAATCCCCCGATGAATTGTTGGACTATCTGTCACGGGAAGGCGAAGCCTGGAAAAATCCCGTGGACGGGGGGTTGACCCTGACCGGAGAGATTGCCCGGTTGGCCGGTGATCTCACCCGGTTTATCCAGAACCAAAGCCTGGGAGAGCCGTTTACCCTCACCTTGCACGGATTGTTTGCCCCTTCTCTGGTGTGGCGGGGGGACCTTCCGGCCATGGAATCCCAAGGGTTTCGGATGTCCCGGGACGTGGCTTCATCCGATTTGATGGCTTTGCCGGTTGATGTGGACCCCACAGAGCCTGGACCCGGAAAAACAAAGACAACCCCGCCCCAAAAGGTTGAAGGCAAAAAATCCTCCGTAGGATTGACGGTTCATGACGGGTTGGAAGACAGGGAAATGTGTGGATTGGGGCAGGATTTGATCCTTCATCCGGAAAGGTTGATTCAAACCAGAGGGGTTGGATTTTATGAAAAACGGGTGGGAATTTTTGCATCCTTAAAAGGGGTTCGCACCCCGTTGCTTTCTGCCGGATTGTTTGCCTTGGTGCTTGTGGCATTGGGGGTGGTCAACGGGGTGTTGTCCTTGGGGGGGATGGCACGGGAAAGTCGGCGTCTGGATGGGGAAATCCGTACCGTGTTGTCCCGGCAGGCGGGTGCTGGAACGGATGTGGCCAACGCCATTCGGGTTTTGGATCAGCAGGTGGCCCAATTGCGCCAGACCCGCCGGGCGGATGGGGTTTTGGCCGGAGGAAACGCTGTCATGGATTTGTTGACGGCGGTTTCCGGGGTTGCCGTTCAAGGGGGTTCGGTCAAAGTGGATGAGGTGGTGTATGAAAACAATTCTTTGATGGTATCCGGGCGGGCCGCCGCCAAAGAATCCGCGGAGGGGTTTTACACCCGGCTGAAATCCAATTCCGCCTTCAGCGGCTGGCAGGCCGAATTCACCACCCGGAAAACGGATCAGGGAGAGGTGTTTCAAGTATACTTTAGGCGGTAATTCATTTTTGTAAAAGGCGGGTGCTCCACAGATATGGGTGTTTGTTCCTGTCATGAAAGGATTTCAAACAATGAAAAATCCGTGGCCGCCGGTTCCGACTTGTTTTTCATCCTGAGACCTCTGCATAACTGCCAAAAGCTCCCGTTTTGATAAAATAGCCGGGGTTTGGGGGCCCTGTCCAGCACCAGCACAGCCCTGCGTTGTGTCCCCTGTCGGCTCCAAACGTCGTAGGCTGGCTGGTGCCTTTCTTTGGGGGCCGCGGGCCTCCAATCAGTTCAGCCCCCTTCCCCTTGGGAAGGGGGCT
>JAOUFO010000262.1 GCA_029858165.1 Deltaproteobacteria bacterium
CTGGGATTTATGGCCTGCCGGGATGGCGACAAACGGCAGATGCCGGGGCGCATCACCGGCCAGACGGTGGACGCCGATGGACGCCGGGGTTTTGTGCTGACTCTTTCCACCCGGGAGCAACATATCCGGCGGGAGAAAGCCACCTCCAACATTTGCACCAACCAAAGCCTGATGATGCTTCGGGCGGTGATCTATCTGGCCCTGATGGGGCGGGACGGGTTGGGGCAGGCCGCCCGCCAGAACGCGGCTTTGACCCATTACTTTGCGGCCCAGGCAGCGGCCATCCCCGGATACCGGCTGCGGTTTACCGGCTCCCGCTTTAACGAGGTGGCTCTGACCGCACCGGTTGGGGCGGAACAGATTGTGGCCCTGGGGGCCAAAAAAGGGGTGGCCCCGGGGCTGGCCTTGGGGGCTGGGCCTTTGGGGGGGGGATTTCCCCGGGAGGCCAACACTTTGCTGGTGGCGGTGACAGAAGCCCGCTCCAAGGCCGAAATAGACCAACTGATTGAACTTTTGAAGGAAGCCGCCCGATGAGCGCCAAACCCACCGGATTTTTGCAAGAAGCCCCCCTGCTGTTTGAATACCCCCAAACCGGCCGGGAGGGGGTAAAGCTGAGAACACTGGAGGTGCCGGATGTCTCCCCGGACCAGGCCATGGCGGGGGCCGCTTTACGGGATGACGGGCTGGAAGGGCTGCCTCAGCTTTCCGAATTTGATGTGGTGCGCCATTTTACCCGGCTTTCCCGGGCCAATTATTCGGTGGATACCGGGATGTACCCCCTTGGCTCGTGCACCATGAAATACAACCCCCGCATCAACGAAAAAGCGGCCTCCCTGCCGGGGTTCAATCAGGTACACCCCCTGATGGGAGACGGGTTGACCCAGGGCCACCTGGAAATGGCTTACCGGCTGGAGGAATGGCTGCGGGAAATCACCGGGTTTGCCGGGGTATCGCTGCAACCGGCGGCGGGCGCCCAGGGAGAACTGGCCGGGGTGCTGATGATCCGGGCACGGCTGGAAGACAAGGGCGAGCGGCGCGGGTATATCCTGGTGCCGGATTCAGCCCATGGCACCAACCCGGCATCCGCCGCCCTGGCCGGTTTTGCCGTGGCCGAGGTGAAAAGCGGGCCGGATGGATGCATTGATCTGGCCGATCTGGAAGCCAAAATGACCACCGATGTGGCCGGATTGATGCTGACCAACCCCAACACCCTGGGAATTTTTGAAAAAAACATTTTGGAAATCGCCCGTGTGGTCCACGCCAAAGGGGGGTATGTGTATTGTGATGGAGCCAACATGAATGCCATGGTGGGCAAAACCCGCCCGGCTGATTTCGGCATGGATGTGTTGCATTTGAATCTGCACAAAACTTTTTCCACCCCCCATGGAGGGGGCGGCCCCGGAGCGGGTCCTGTGTTTTGCACCGAAGAACTATCCCCCTATCTGCCGTTGCCCCGGGTGGAAAAATCGCCGGAAGGCTGGCGGTTGAACTGGAAGGGGGAAAAATCCATCGGGAAACTGACCACCTTTTACGGCAATTCCCTTATTTTGCTGCGGGCCTACAGTTATATGCTGGCCATGGGGGGGGACGGTCTGCTGGAAATGACCGAAACCGCGGTGCTGAACGCCAATTATCTGCGCCACCAATTGAAAGATGTGCTGGCGGTGTCACTGGCTTCCCCCACATTGCACGAAGTGGTGTTTTCGGATCTGGGGTTGGACCTGCACGGGGGCATCACCACCCTGGACCTTGCCAAACGGCTGATTGATTACGGATTTCACCCCCCGACGGTGTATTTTCCGCTGACGGTGCATGGGGCATTGATGGTGGAACCCACCGAATCGGAACCCAGGGAGGAACTGGACCGGTTTGTGGAGGCGGTGAAAGCGGTGCTGGAAGAGGCCGACCGGGACCCCGGCCTGGTGAAATCCGCCCCCCATACCGCTCCCCGCCGCAGGCTGGATGAAACCCTGGCCGCCCGCCAACCCATCCTCACAGCGCCCCAAAAAGAAAGGCACCAGCCCGCCTAGGGCGTTTGGAGCCGTCAGGCGACACAACGCAGGGCGGTGCTGGTGCTGGACAGGACCCAAAAAGAAAGGCACCAGCCCGCCTAGGGCGTTTGGAGCCGTCAGGCGACACAACGCAGGGCGGTGCTGGTGCTGGACAGGACCCAAAAAGAAAGGCACCAGCCCGCCTAAACCGCACCTCTCTCCGGCGCATTCTGTGCCACCCACTCTCCTGATGGCGAGGGGGAAAAGGTGTGTTTTTTTTTGGGCGGGGTGATTGGGGTTGGCGTCAACCGGCCATCCCCCTGCGGGGAGAGGCGGATTTTCCGTTGGGCAGGGGCGGACGCCGACCTCCGCCCATGGAGGGGCCGGGCTGCTGGGCGGGGGGGTAATCAAATCGCAACGCCACCCCGGGGAGCATTTCTTCCAGTTCCTCCACCACCTCCTCGGTGGGGGACACCCCCAGCCCGGAATCCACAAACACCCGGCTGCCGTTTTGCGCTTCCACTTCAAACCACACCCGGCATTCCCCCGGTGTTTTGGAAATCACCCCGGACATCCGCCGCATCCGTTCATCGGAAACCTTCCCTTCCACCGGAATCATCATCCGACGGGCCTGCTCCGCCCGGAACAGGGACAAGGACATCACCCGGTTGGCGCTGACCGAAATCTCCTCATCCCTGAGGTTCACCCGCCCCTGGATCAGCAGGGGCTGGTCCTCCGCCAACAAAGCGGCGGCCTCGGCGTAAACCCGGGAAAACACCACCACCTCCACCGACCCCCGGGTATCCTCCAGCCTGAACGCCGCCCATTTTTCTGAGTTTTTGTTCAGGCGGACAGTGGGGGTCTGGCCCACCACTCCGGCCACCATCACCTCCTGCCCATCCCTGGATTCTCCCTCATGCAGTGCGGCGGTGGAAACGGTGATGTTGGCGATTTCAGACCGGTAGCCATCCATGGGATGGCCGGAAATATAAAACCCCAGGGCCTGTTTTTCCAGATTCAGCCGTTCCCGGGGGCGGAAGGGGGGTGTGGGGGGAAGTTCCAGCACCAACTCGGCTTTGGCCGCCTCTTCCCGGCTGAGCAGATTGAACAGGCTGGCCTGCCCTTCCACCTGGGTGTTGCGGTAGGCCAACCCCATTTCCATCACCTTGTCCAATCCGGCGATCAACTGGGCCCGGTTGGGATGAATGGAATCAAACGCCCCGGCCCGGATGAGGGCTTCCATCACCCGTTTGTTCACCCGGTGGAGGTTTACCTCCTTGATAAACCGCACCAGAGTGTCAAACCGGTGGTCCGGC
>JAOUFO010000263.1 GCA_029858165.1 Deltaproteobacteria bacterium
CAATTGTTTTGGAGTTTGCCCAGCAAAAAACGAAATGAAGTTTGAAAAATTTTATGTCATCAGATACTTACAGTAGAGTTGGGCCAGGAGCGAAGTTCCCGGCAAGATGTATACAGATTCCCTCCAACCATTTTTCCTAGATGGAATCCGCTCTTTATTTCACACTTTTTGCTTTATAATCTCTTTATGAATCCAATGGAGGGCAAAAGCATACTGCTGTGCGTCACCGGGGGCATTGCCGCCTACAAGGCCGTAGAATTGTTGCGTCTTTTAAAAAAGGACGGGGCGGATGTGTGGGTGGTGATGACCCCCCACGCGGTGAAATTTGTAACCCCCCTGACGTTTCAAACCCTTTCCGGCCATCCGGTGACCTGCGATTTGTTTCACCTGGACACCGAAAGCCGTATCGGCCATATCCATCTGGCCGAATCCGCCGATCTGGCCCTGGCGGCCCCCTGTACCGCCGCCACATTGGCCCGGCTGCGGCTGGGGCTGGCCGAGGACCCGGTCAGCACCACCCTGCTGGCCACCCGGGCGCCGGTGTTTTTGGCCCCCGCCATGAACGATGCCATGTGGGAAAACCCCGCCACCATGGAAAACGTTGAAGTCCTGAAACAAAGAGGGGTTGAAATCATCCCACCGGAAGTGGGTTTTTTGGCTGAAGGCAAACAGGCGGTGGGGCGTCTGGCGGAGCCGACCCATATCTTGGAGGCGGTGCGGGCTTATTTTGGCCGGTTGGAGATTCCCGGCCCCCTAAAGGGCAGACGGATTTTGATTACCGCCGGTCCCACCGTGGAGCCGTTGGACCCGGTGCGGTATCTATCCAACCATTCCAGCGGGCGGATGGGGCTGGCCCTGGCCGCCGCCTGCAAACAGCTTGGGGGGCAGGTCACTCTGGTAAGGGGGCCGGTTTCCCTGCCGGACCCGCCGGGTGTGCGGGTGATTGCCGTCACCACTGCGGACGAAATGGCCCAGGCGGTCTCCCGTGAGCAGCCGGACCATCAGGGATTGATTCTGGCGGCGGCTGTGGCTGATTTCCGCCCGGCCCGCTTTGAACCCCAAAAAATAAAACGGGCAGAGCGCAAAACCCTTACCCTGGAACTGGCGGCCAACCCGGATATCGCGGCCCTGGCCGGGGCCGCCAAACCCAAAGGACAGGCCCTGGTGATTTTTGCCGCCGAAACCGAAAATCTGGCGGCCCATGCGGCGGCCAAACTGACCGCCAAAAACGCGGACCTGGTGGTGGCCAATGACATCACCCAAAAGGGGGCAGGTTTTCATACAAACACCAATGTGGCCACTCTTATCTTTCGGGACCCCCAAACCGGCCGACCCGGCCAACCCGAAACCCTGCCGATTATGGAAAAAACAGCCCTGGCGATGCGCATTGCCCAGGATTTGGCCCAACTGATCAAAGAAAAAGTGTGAGAACCGGGAAATTCTGAGGGGCCTTACCCCGTGAAAATGGATAAAAAAAAGGCCGGGCAGATTGCCCGGCCTTTTTTTGTTCACCCCCCGGTGAAAATAGGAATGTGGGGTTTCTATGGAGAAAACCGGCCTTTTCGGCTCCACCCGGATCATCTTACAAGCAGAATTTTTCCTCTTTCCTCCACCCGTCTGCTCTTAAAAACCCTGCATCTGTATGAAACCACAAACCCATCCCGAACATCCCCAGCGAACACATCAGAGCGGCCCGCCGTGTGTGGAAGAACATCCCCCCGCAGGCGGAGGATTCCCAACCCCATTGATTGTCTGCCCGTTTTCGGATCAATGAAAAAGTGTATTGTTTCATCAGTTTGGCCTTGAATGAGGTCCTCTGCAACCCTGGGTTATTCCATCCCTGCCGAAAACCCCGTTTACCATGTCATGGGGGTAAGCAGGGGGTTGTGGGTTTCCACTTTTTTTTTGAATCCCCCGGCGGCTTTTTGAAGGGGTTTTTGCACCCTGGGCAACAGACTGTCCCGGCCTTTATCCAACAACCCCACCAACGTGGCCAAAGCCGAAAGTCTTGGGTTGCCCCCCTGGTAATACAATTCCCCGATCTGGTGGTTCCATTCATCCAGTACATGAGCGTATTTGACCGCCTTGGCGGATAAATACTGGATTTCCTCCACCGATTCCGGTTTTTCATGAAACGGGGGGATATTGGGCAACGGATGGTCCAGGCAAAACTCAGGGTATCGATCCTGGTAATCCTTTATTCGCTGCAACAGAGTGGTCACAATGGAGCGGTACAGGGCCACCTTGGTGTACCATGGCACCCGTTGGTCCTCCTCCAGTTTTCCAAACGGGGAGTAATCCAGCCGCAACACCAGGGTCCGCACACAATTGGGGTCCCCCACAATGGTGGCCGTGTGGTGCAGGTTGGATATCAGGGCCATTTCCCCCAGCATTTCCCCCTGATACACGGCCCCCACCGGATGGCGTTTTTCCGTATCGGGATAGACCATCAGGGTCCCCAGCAACACAAAGTAAAGACAGTTGTCTATCTCTCCTTTATAAAACAGGGGCTCGCCGGGTTTTACCTCTATCACGATGGAATGGTCCAACACCTGGGTCACCTGTTCATCCCCCCGTTTTCTTAAGGTCCTGAAAAACGGGATGGCATCCAGGATGGGAACCAGCATCCAATCAGGTATTTGCTTTACGCACAGTTGCTTGCCCATAAACCCTCCTCAGGGTGTCTTGTGGAATTTTATTTTTTTTTAGGGGGTTGATTCCCCCGCCATGCCCGTTCAGTAATGTTAAAATCCTTTTGATTACACTTTTATCCAAATTTCCCATCAAAGTCAAAGGAAAAAACAATAAAAACATGTTTTTTATTACACCTTTTCCTTACAAATCCTCCCTGGGCTGAACGATTGAAACCATTTGACTTTTTTAGCCGCCGAAATACGGTGTCATATTACATATTTCCCCCCGGATTTCTCCGGCGGAGGGTTGAGGGGTGGGTTGAGGGGAAAAATGGGGGTCCGCGGGCGGGGCAGGGGGGGGATGGGCCAGCACCTTCCCCCAGGGAGAATGGCGGAGCCGACGGGCCAGGGTTTGGCGGGCGGCCTGCTCCGCGGCGGGGGTGGTTTCCAACAGCATCCTCACTTTTTCCAGAGAGTAGGATTGTTCCGGGTTGACCACCAAACGCCCCCCGAACACAAAGGTGCCCGCCCTTACGGTGATCCGGGTCCATGGTTCATCAGGCAAAATGAACTGGTAGGCTCCAAAATCCCCCGGCCCCTTCAAATAGGCCACCACAGCCTCCAACCGGTATTCCCCGGGGGGCAAATCCCCCGCCGCCAGAA
>JAOUFO010000264.1 GCA_029858165.1 Deltaproteobacteria bacterium
GGTATTGCGGTTAAGAGCAACCCCCTCCCTGGCCATTTGTTCCATAAGGGCCTCCACCCCGGTATCGGCAAAATATCCGGGCATGCTTTTGGCTTTTTCGGGGTTGATTTCCGATTCGGGAAGGGCAATATGGACCATGCCCGCTGTTTTGGTGGTGCTGTCCAATAAAATGACAGACACACAGGACCCAAGGGCAAAAGTTTTTATGGTATGGCCGCTCCCCCTGCAAACACCCAATTCACCGACCCCTAAAACTAATTGGCTCATAGCCCCTGTTCGTGAAAGATATCCATGATCGTTTGAGCGATATGATCCAAAGGCACCAGTTTTTCAGCCCCCCCCCTATCAAACGCGACTTTTGGCATTCCAAATACAACGCAGCTTTTTTCATCCTGGGCTATATTGCGTGCCCCGGCTTTGCGCATGGCCAACATTCCTTCAGCCCCGTCCCCCCCCATTCCGGTCAGCATCACACCCACCGCCTTGGCCCCGGCCGCCTGGGCCACCGAATTCATCAACACCTCAACCGATGGTTTATGACCGTTTACTTTTGGCCCGTCACTCACAATGACCCGGAATTCATTTCCCGTTTTGGATAATTCCATATGGCGGCCTCCGGGCGCCAGCAAAACCCTGCCCGGTTTTACCATATCCCCATTTTCGGCTTCTTTCACCTCCAACTCCGACATTTCATTCAGCCGCTTGGCAAACATCCTGGTAAACCCCTCCGGCATGTGTTGAACGACCACAATGGGCGGAGATTGAGGCCCCAGCCGACAGAGGACCTCCTTGATGGCTTCCGTCCCCCCGGTGGATGCGCCGATGGCCACCACCCAACCCTCATATTTGTCCAACTCCCTGCCGGTTTTTACTGATTGGGTTACGCTTCGTTTGGCCTTCCATTGAGACACATTGGAAATAGAGGCGATTTTGATTTTGGTGCGCAGTTCCAGCATCATTTCGGTCAGCCCGCGGGCCACATCGGTGGCCGGTTTGGCCACAAAATCCACCGCACCCGCCTCCAGGCAATCCAAGGTGACCTGCTGCCCTTTTTGGGTGTGGGCACTGACCATCACCACCGGAGTGGGACGCTGAGGCATCAATTGGCGCAAAAAATCCACCCCGTCCATCTTGGGCATTTCCACATCCAGGGTGATCACATCCGGCGAAAGGGAAACAATCAAATCCCTGGCCTGATAAGCATCCTCGGCAGTGCCCACCACATCAATCCCGGCATCCATGGAAAGTCCCTGAGCCAGGATGTTTCTCACCAGGGCGGAATCATCCACGATCAACACTTTGATTTTATTGTCCAGGCTCAATCCGAATTCTCCGGGAGAAATCCATTTAGAGACCTCTGCATAACTCGTTTTTTCCCATCCCCCTGCCCCCTTCCCATGGGGAAGAGGGTTGAAACGATTGGAGGCCTGCGGCCCCCAAACCCCCGCTTTTTTATCAAAACGGGAGCTTTTGGCAGTTACGCAGAGGTCTCATTTATTCTATCCATGCAGATGGATTCCGTTATCCCTCTTTATGGACCCGCTTGCGGTATAACGCGGGCATGATGTATTCAAAATCTGTTTTAAAATGACGCAGGGTTTCTGAATGGCCGACAAACAGATAACCCCCCTCCACCAGATGATCCTGGAATTTGTTCACCAGGACATCGCGGGTTTCCTGGTCAAAATAAATCATCACATTGCGGCAAAAAATGATTTGAAACCTCCTTTTAAAGGGAATTCCGGGGTCATCAAATTGAACTGCCTAAACGTCACCTCCCGCTTTAACTGGTCCACCACCCTCCACATCCCGTTTCCTTCATCGTAAAAGTATTTACGACGCAGATGGATTGGAATGTGGGCCAGTTTGTCATCCGGATACATTCCTTCCACCGCAGTTTTCAGGGCCTTGGTGGAAATGTCGGTAGCCAGCACCCCGGCATCCCATCCAGAAAGGTTTTGGCCAAAATATTCTGTCAGCAGCATGGCCAGCATATAGGGTTCTTCACCGGTGGCACAGCCGGCGGACCAAATCCGCAAATCCTTTTCGCCCTTTTTGTTGGCCAGTATCTCCATTTCCGGCAGAGCGGTTTTATGGAAAAACTCAAAATGGGCTTCTTCCCGGAAAAAAAAAGTATGGTTGGTGGAAATCCGGTCAATCATATCCTGCAACGCCCCTCCCGAGGGATCGTTCGCAAGAAAATCAATGTATTCGGTAAAGGAGTTCAGCCCCAGCGTGCGCAACATCATTTGCAGCCGACCCACCACCAGCGTCTTTTTTTTAGGTGAAAGACTGATTCCGGCCTGCCGGTACACCATGCCGGTGATTGTGTTGAATTCCTTGTCGGAAATCGGCATCAACGAAAAACCGGTTGTATTTTCCTCCTGGTCGTTATCCAATCCTGTTCCCCAATCTACATTGTTTCATCCGGAATGCAGGGAACCTTCCCCACCAACACCCGGTTTGGGATGGATCCTTTTACCGGAAAAAAAGGATCCAACAAAACAACCCTTTTTTGCCTTGCCCCAAAGAAAAACGACGGGTCCCTTATACCCTATAAAAACACCTCAACAGCCCATCCGGTCAAGGAAAACAATCTATTCTGTGCTTTTTATCCTGCGGGGGAGGATTGTCTGGTGAGAAACCTTACAGGAAAAGGAAATCCGGGTTTCGGTTGGAGGGTCAAAATCCTGTGCTTTCAATCGGGAACACATTGGAATAAATGTTATTTCCGGTCATCCAACTGTTGGCATAACGCACCAGGCGGTTGGTTGGAAACCCGGATATCACCCCCAGCCGTTTGTAGGCATCATCCAGGTATCCCACATCGTCTATCAAACCTATTCGGACCGCCTCCCGGGAGGTCAACAGGCGGCCATCAGCGTTTTCCTGAATGATTTCCGGTGTCATTTTGCTCCGCCCTTTTTGCACCACGCTTAAGAAGGTCTGGTATTGATGATCTACGATTTTTTGCAGCATCCTGGTTTCTTCCGGTGTTCTTTTGCGGAAGGGGGATTCAATATCCTTGAACTTTCCTGAAGTGACGGGGACCGCTGTCACCCCGTATTTTTCCATCAGACCAGAGAATTCCATGTGACTCAGGATCACCCCGATGCTGCCCAACAGCGAGGTGGGATGGGCGATGATTTCATCGGCAGACATGGCAATATACAACCCTCCGGATGCCGCCACATCCCCCAGGGCCGCAACCACCTTTACTTTTTTGGCCCGCTTGAATTCCATGATGGAATGGTAAATCACATCCGAATCGGTCAGGCCGCCGCCGGGTGAG
>JAOUFO010000265.1 GCA_029858165.1 Deltaproteobacteria bacterium
GGCGGGCGGTCTGCTCCAACTGGTCCACCATCCGGCGGGAGGTCTGGCCCATGGCCACCACCCGCGCCAAACCGGGGTGGCGGCACAAAGCCTCCATCAGGGGGCCGAAATCGGCGTTTTTTTCGGACCCCCCCACAATCACCGCCAACGGCCCGGCAAAGGATTCCACCGCCCCCTGGGCCGCCTCGGGCCGGGTGGCGTAGGAATCGTTAAAGAACACCACCTCCGCCCCGCCCCCGGAGCTTACCGCCGCCACCCGCTCCAACCGGTGGGGCAGCCCCTCAAAGGCGGCCAGGGCTCTCTCCAATGTTTCACGGGCTGCCTGGGTGAACCCGGCACCCCCCCCCGGTTTGCCCGCTGGTTCCAGGGTCAGGGCGGCCAGAGATTCCACCCCCAGATAGGCCGCGGCAATGTTTTCCAAATTGAACCGGCCCGGCAGGGCCACCCGCTCCAGGCCGGACAAAACCACCGGGGGGATGGCGGGGGTATAGCGGGCCAAATGCCCCCCCGGATCCACCCCGATGCCGTTTTCCACCGGTCCGGAGATGGAATAAGCCAGCCCTTTCCGGGCTTGTTCTCCCGCCACCTCCAGGCTGCCGGGGCTGTCGGCGCAATAGACCACCCGCTGGCCGCCGGTCCCCCCGGCCAGCAGCCCCCCTTTGGCCCTCCGGTATTCCGCCACATCCGGGTGCCAGTTCAAATGCTCCTCCGTGGTGCGCAAAACCACGGCCACTTCCGGGCGGCGGCCGGTCAACCCCATCAACTGAAAACTGGAAAGCTCCAGCACCACCACGTCCCCGGGAGCCACTGAGTCCCCGGGGGCCGCCGCGTCCAAAAACCCCAACGGGTTCACCCCGATGTTCCCCCCCAGCCACACCCTTGCTCCCAAACTCTTCAGCCCGGCCTCCATCAGACTGGCGGCGGTGCCTTTGCCCACGGTGCCGGTCACCCCCGCCACCGGAGCGGGACACAGGGTCAAGAACAACTCGGTGGCGCTGGTCAGCCGCGCCCCGGTGGAAACCGCCTCCAACAACCGGGGCAGGTCCGGACGGATACCGGGAGAGCGGACCACCGTCCTGCATTCAGGCAGCCGGTTTAAATAATCCCCGCCGGTGAAAAACGGGATTTCCCGCCAAGGCTCATCCCCCCCCCAGCCGGGACCGTTCAGGTCAAACACCCTCAAATCCCGCACACCATGACCCCACAAAAACTTTAAGGTGGCCCGGCCCTCCTCCCCCAGCCCCAATAACCCGACAGGGGTTTGCAGGCCGGATAGAACCGTTCGGATATCCGGGGGGTGATAAGGGGTCATCAAAGAAGAGAGAAAAGCCATGAATCCGCGCCGCTGGTGAATAAAAAAACAAAACTGCGAGCCTGCCCCCCAAAAAGAAAGGCGCCAGCCAGCCTGCGGGGTTTGGAGCCGACAGGCGACACAACCCAAGGCTGTGCTGGTGCTGGACAGAACCCCCAAAAGAAAGGCACCAACCAGCCTGCGGGGTTTGGAGCAGCGCCCCAAAAACGGCTGGAAAATTTACAATCGGTTGATGCCGTTGAGGGCCGCCACCCGGTAACATTCCGAAAAGGTGGGATAATTGAACACGTGATCTATAAAAAATTCAATGGTGCCGTGAAAGGCCATCACGGTCTGGCCGATGTGGACCAGGTCCGTGGCGTAATCTCCAATGATATGGACCCCCAGCAGTTCCAGGGTTTCCCGATGAAACAGCAACTTCAGCCGCCCCATGGTGGTGCCCATAATCTGGCCTCTGGCGATTTCTTTGTAATTGGCCGCTCCCACCTCATAGGGGATTCTGGCCTGGGTGAGTTCCTCCTCGGTGGCCCCCACCATGGAAATTTCCGGAATGGTGTAAATGCCGGTGGGGGTCATGTCAAACTTGGGTTTTTCCACCGACTGGCCAAAGGCATGCAACGCGGCAATCCGCCCCTGGTCCATGGCGGTGGCCGCCAGAGAGGGGGCGCCGATCACATCCCCCACCGCATACACATGGGGCAGTTCGGTCTGGTAGGATTCATTCACCTCCAGTTGATGCCGGGAATTGACCTGAAGCCCGATGGTGTCCAGCCCCAGTCCCAGGGTGTTTCCGGTTCGTCCGTTGGCATACAGCAGAAAATCGCTTTTCACCACCTTGCCCGATTCCATGTGGGCCATCACATTTTCCTCATCGGTTTCCACCTTCACCAGTTTTTCCCCCAGCCGGATGCGGATGCCGGATTCCCGCATCAGGTAGGTGAGCATGTTGGAAATCTCCTTGTCCAGGAAATCCAGCACCTCCATCCGGGGGTTGACCAGATTGACCTTGACCCCCAGATTGGAAAATATGGTGGCGTATTCACAGGCGATCACCCCCGCCCCGATGATGGTGAGAGACTTGGGGATCTGGTGCAGCCCCAGGATTTTGTCGCTGTCCACCACCCTGGGATGCGTAAAATCCACCCATTCAGGCCGGTAGGGGGAGGTCCCCACCGCGATGATCACCTTGTCGGCTTCTATCTCCTCCTCCGCTTCGCCTTCCGTCCTGATTTTCAACCGGTGGGGACCGGTAAAAACGGCCATTCCGGTTTTGTAAACCACCCCGTTGCGTTCAAAGTTTCTTTCCAGCCGGTCCGAAAGCGAAAGAATGGTAGCCACTTTGCGGTGCATCAGCCGGTCAATGGTCAGGTTTTTATCCAGGCTGATGGAAATTCCGTACACCGCCCGCTGTTTGGTAAGGCTCAGATAGCGCACCGATTCCCGCAGGGTTTTGCTGGGGATGGTTCCGGTATGGACACAACTGCCTCCCGGTTTGTCTTTTTCTATCACACACACGGATTTTCCCAGCTTGGCTGCCTGAATGGCGGCTTTTTCACCGCCCGGGCCGGACCCGATGATGGCCAGATCATATTTTTCCATGAATCCATCCCTTGTCTGTAAAATGTGTACGGTAAAAGCCCGCCCCCCCCCTCTTTATCTCTAGGCAAAACAAAAACAAAAGGGAAACAAAAGATATGCCGCGGGTTTGGGCCCCCCTCTTTTTCATATATACGTCCCCCGGATGGGAAATGGGGATTTTGGCGGACCTTTTGTGTCCATCCCCCGGAAATTATGGTAAATTCATCCAAACGGGTTCCCTGCCCTCCCGCGCCCTTTGCCTTCCCGCACATCTTGCCGGTTTTCCCCTGATGAATCCCTTGGAAAAAATGGTTTGGGAGGATGTCCGCCGCCGCGATCTGATCCGGCAGGGGGATACCGGGCTGGTCTGCGTCAGCGGAGGCGGCGATTCCACCGCCCTG
>JAOUFO010000266.1 GCA_029858165.1 Deltaproteobacteria bacterium
TTTTTGGGCCTTGGCATACCGCCGGTTGCCGTCCATGATGATGCCGATGTGGTGGGGAATCTTCCAGGTGTGGGCCTGGGCCGCCAGCCGGGCTTCGTACAGGGTGTAAAAGGGGGTCAGCAATCCCTTGAACAGCAGACCGGCCAGGGTTTTGGCCGTCTTTAAAAACTGAGCCGGAGCGGACCGGGCTTGAACGGGAACAGAGGGGGTTTGCTGCATAAAAGCCTTTGGGTTTCCGCGCCGGTGATCAGGCCGCGGGGAAAGAGAGGTTTACCCGCCCCACCGGCAACCGGTTGGGGATGGAACAAATTGTACGGGAAAGAGGAATCCGTGTCCACCCTGGGGGCCGACCTGGGTATCCAAGAAAAAACCGGGGAGCGTTCCAAAACCGACTTTACCCTTTAAACAGGGGGTCCGGTACAATCCTCCCCCGGATGGTCTGGGCCGGGGGGCGGCTGACGGGAGCCGGAGGCCCCTTGGGGGCTGCCCCTGGCCGGTGGCGGCCGATGGAAAGCAGCAGCCCCGCCATCAGCAGGGTGGCCACCAGGGATGAGCCGCCGTAGCTGATGAAAGGCATGGGCAACCCCTTGGTGGGCAGCATGCCGGTCACCACCCCAAGGTTGATGAGGGTTTGCAGCGTGAGGCAGGATGCCAGGCCGAACCCCATAAACCGGCCAAACCGGTCCGGGCAGGCCAGGGCAATGGAAAAACACCGCCACAAAAACACCGTCAGCAGGGTCAGCACAAAGGTCACCCCCAGCAGGCCGGTTTCCTCCGCCACGATGGACATGATGAAGTCGGTGTGGGCATCGGGCAGAAACAGCATTTTCTGGCGGCTGGCTCCGATTCCCTGACCCAGCACCCCCCCGTTGCCAAAGGCCAAAAAAGATTGCACCACCTGAAACCCTGAGTTCTGGCGGTCTGCCCAGGGGTCCAGAAAGGCCAGCACCCGTTTGAGCCGGTAGGCCTGGGTGGCCACCAGATATCCCCCCACCACCCCCATGACCGCCAGGGAGGCGGACACATGCCGGATGCGGGCGCCCCCCACAAAAATCATCAACAGCAAACTGGTTGTGATCAACACCATGGAGCCGAAATCCGGCTGGGCCAGCAGCATCACCAGAAACACCCCCATCACCACAAAATTGGGGGCCACCCCCCGCACAAAATTTTCCATCAGGTTTTGCTTGCGGTCCAGGGTGGAAGCCACAAACACAATCAGCACAATTTTCACCAGTTCCACCGGCTGCAAAGAAAACCCCCCCACCCGCAGCCAGCGGCGGGCGCCCCGCCCGGCATCGTGGCCGATTTTGGGCACCAGCACCAGGGCCATCAGCACAAAGCAAACCACCAGCAGCAGCGGAACCAGTTCCTTCCACTGGGGGTGGGGAATGCGCATCACCACCCCCATCAATCCCAGGCCGACGGCCAGATGCATCAATTGGTTTTTGAGCAAAGTCCAACTGCTGCCGTACAGCCGGTCCGAATACAGGGTGGAGGCGGAGTAAATCATCAGCAGCCCCACCAGACACAACAGGGCCAGACTGACCAGCAACAGCCGGTCAAAATTGGGGCGGGTGGGGCGGTTTTCCAACAGGGGGCCGTCCACCAGGGGGTCAACCATTAAGGGCCGTCCAAAAGAGGTGGGCGCATCCGCCCAGGGGTTCACCGGGGCAGGGGGGTTTAAAGCCGGTGGCAGTCGGCACAATGAATCAGCAACCCGCAGGAGGGTTTGGGGCATTGGACCAACCGCCCCTCCAGGGCCAGCACCACCCGTTCCAGGTGGGCGGACCGCGAGCCTTTGATCCCTATCAAGGTACCGGCGCGGTCCAGCTTGCGCAAGGCCGCCAGCAAATCGTCAAAATCGGGGTGCCCTTCCACCCGGCAGGAAGACCCGGCCCGTTGGACGGCATCCTCCAACCGGTCGGCGGTCTGGGGGGCGGCAGGATCATGGACCAGACACAGGGTGATGGGGGGCTTCAGGCTGGCGCCGATGGTTTCCAGGGCCTGGGCCTCCCAATCGTCCTGTTCGCTCAGGTGGCCCAACACCAGCACCCGGTTCGTTCCTTCCATCCCTTCCAGGGTGCGGATCAGGTTGACCACGGTTTCCGGGCTGGCGTTGTAGGTGTCATCCACCAGCAGGGCACCCATGGGGGTGCGCTTCAATTGCGCCCGCCCTTTTTGCTGGGGATGGACCGCGGCCCGCCGGGCGGTCTCCTCATCGGCCACCCCCAGTTCACGGGCCACCGCCCAGGCGGCCAATATGGGGTACAGCCCGTGGGGGCCGGGGATGGCAGTGACAAAATCCAGCCGAGCGGTCCCGTGAACCCCGGTAAACCGCTGGCACCCCAGGGGGTCGCGGGTGACGCCGCAGGCCTGATAATCCCCGGTTTCCAGACCGAAGGTGGCCACCCTTGGGGGAAGGTCCAGGGGGGCCTGATAAGCCAAAAGGGCCAGTTTCGCATCTTCCGCCAGCACCACCGCCAGCCCCCCCGGTCTTAAGTGGTTGAAAATCTCCCCTTTGGCCCGGTAAATGGCCTCCTGAGAGCCGAAAACCCCGATGTGTGCCCGGCCCACATTCATCAGCACCGCCACATCGGGGGGGGCAATGGCCCCCAGCAGGTCAATATCCCCCACATGGCGGGCGGCAAATTCCAGCACGGCGGTATCCTGGGATCCGTCCAGGTCCAGCAGGGTGATGGGCAGGCCGATTTCGTTGTTGAGGCTGCCGGGTGTTTTCAGCACCCTGTGTTGCCCGGCCAGCACATGGGAGATCACCTCCTTGGCGGTTGTTTTGCCGTAACTCCCCGTAACGGCCACCACCCTGGGCCGGTATTTATCCACCATGGCCCGGCCCAAAAGCCCCAAAGCCCGCAGGGTATCCTCCACCAGCATCACCGCCCCGCCGAACCCTTCCAAAAACCCAGGGGGCAGATTCTCCCGATGAACCACCGCCAGCCGTACCGCGGACCCGGTCAGCCGCCCCAGGTGGTCGTGACCATCAGCCGCTTCGCCTTTTAAGGCAAAGAAAATGTGGGCCTGCCCCAGACGGCGGGTGTCAAAGGCCCCCCCTTGCAGAGGGGTGGTGTCCGGCAGGGGGTTTTTCAGCCACCGTCCTCCGGCGGCCTGGAAGGCTTGGGCAAGGGTGATCATGGAGCGCCGGTCTCCCTGCCGGTCTCCCTGCCGGTCTCCCTGCCGGAATCCGCCGAAAGACCATCCGGCGGCAGAGTGCCTGGCGGCAAGGCATCCGGGGAAACAGCATCCGGCAGGGGCGGCAGAGGGGT
>JAOUFO010000267.1 GCA_029858165.1 Deltaproteobacteria bacterium
ACCCCATGAGGTTTGGCAGCCCCTTTTTTAACCAGATTTAAACTGGTCCGGGCGGGCCTGAAGCAGGGTATGGAGGTCTTTATCCCCCCGGCCGGAAAGGCTGACAATCACAATATGGTCCTGGGGCAGTTTGGGGGCCTCCCGCATGGCATCCGCCAAAGCATGCGAGCTTTCTATGGCCGGTAAAATCCCCTCCATCCGGCTGAGGGCAAAGCAGGCTTCCAGGGCCTCATCATCGGTCACGGTGACATATTCTGCCCGGCCGGTATCATGCAGCCAGGCGTGTTCCGGTCCCACGCCGGGGTAATCCAGCCCGGCGGCAATGGAATGGGCTTCCATCACCTGGCCGGATGGCTCCTGCAACAGGTAGGATTTGCTGCCGTGCAGCACCCCCACCTCCCCCCCGCCGATGGCGGCGGCGTGCAGACCGGCGGTAAGCCCCCGGCCCGCGGCCTCCACCCCCCGGAATTTCACGGGACGGACGGCTGGGGGCAAATCCAGAAAATGGGCAAACAACCCCATGGCGTTGGAACCGCCCCCCACGCAGGCAATCAGCACATCCGGCAGGCGGCCTTCTTTTTCCAAAATCTGGCGGTGGGTCTCCACCCCGATCACCCGTTGGAATTCCCGCACCATGGTGGGATATGGATGGGGTCCCGCCACCGAGCCGACCACATAAAAGGTGTCATCCACCATGGCCACCCAGCTTCTCAGGGCCTCGTTCATGGCGTCTTTCAAGGTGGCGGATCCGGATTGAACCCCCACCACCTTTGCCCCCAGCATTTGCATGCGGAACACATTGGGGGCCTGGCGTTCCATATCTTTGGCCCCCATGTACACCACGCATTCCATGCCGAACATGGCCGCGGCGGTGGCGGTGGCCACCCCGTGCATCCCGGCGCCGGTTTCGGCGATCAGCCGGGTTTTGCCCATCCGGCGGGCCAGCAGGGCCTGGCCCAGGGTGTTGTTCACTTTGTGGGAGCCGGTATGGTTCAGGTCCTCCCGTTTCAGGTAAATTTTGGCTCCCCCCAGATGGCGGGTTAACCGCCCGGCAAAATACAGGGGGGACGGGCGGCCCACATAATCGGCCAACAGCCCGTTCAATTCGGCCCAAAACAGGGGGTCCTCCATGGCCCTTAAAAATTCCGCCTCCACCTCTTCCAGGGGGGCGATCAGGGTTTCCGGCACAAACCGGCCCCCATAGGGGCCAAAGTATCCGGGACGATCAGGTGTGGGTGTGGTCATGGGTGGTTTGGATCGGTTCAACAGGTTGTGTGAAAAAAGGGGCGTCGGCCATCAGCACAGCCGGAAGTTGCGACGCGGTTCCCAAGGCCCTTAGGCTCCAAACACTTCAGGCCGACTGGCGGCCCTGGTTTTACAAACCTTTCAGGACTTTGAACAATTCCTTTATTTTAACCGGGTCCTTGATGCCGGGGGAGGATTCCACTCCTGAATTGACATCCAGGCCATAAGGGGCCGCCCGGGCCACAGCCTCTCGGGCGTTTTGGGGGGTCAGCCCTCCTGCCAAAATCACCGGTTTGGCGGCGGCCACCCGGGCCGCCCAATCCCAATCAAAGGTTTGGCCGGTGCCCCCTTTTAATTCCGGGTGGTGGGTATCCAGCAGCAGGGCGGCATCCGGCAGCCCAATGGCGGTGGAAATATCCGCCTCCGTTTTCAGCGAGATGGCCCGCCACCCCCCCCGGTCCAGCCGGGTCAGGGTGTCATAGGGTTCCCCCCCGTGAAGCTGCACCCGGTCCAGGCCGCACACCTGGGCCAGGGCGTTGATGCGTTCCGGCTCTTCGTTGACAAACACCCCCACCCGCAACACAAACGGGGGTAGCCGGGCGGAGATTTCCGCCGCCACCTCCGGTTTTACAAACCGGGGACTGGCCGGGTGAAAAATAAACCCCACAGCCCAGGCACCCGCATCACAAGCCGCCAGGGCGTCCTCCCAGCGGGTGATGCCGCAGATTTTTACCCGGATGTTCATCGGTGTTCCATGGGGGATTTCAGGGGGCGGCTGTTTGGGCTCCCCGTAGCCGGGCCAAGGTAGCCGCCGGGTCCGTGGAGGTCATCAGGGTTTCCCCGATGAGGAATCCGTCCACCCCGGCGGCCACCATCCGTTCCACATCGGCCCGGTGGCGGATGCCGCTTTCGGTGATGAATACCGTATCCTCACCCGCCAGGGGCAACAGCCGCAAGGACCTTTCCGGGTCAATGGCAAACGTGCGCAAATCACGGTTGTTGACCCCCACCACCCGCGCTCCGGCGGCCAGCGCCCGGGCAAGTTCCGCTTCGCTCACCACCTCCACCAGGGTATGCAGCCCTATTTGGTGCGCCAGGGCAACACATTCGGCCAGCAAACCACCTTCCAGCACGGCGGCGATCAGCAGCAGGGCATCGGCCCCCAGTCGGCGGGCGTAATGGACCTGCCACGGATCCACCACAAATTCCTTTTGCAACACCGGCAGGCTGATATGGCCTTTCACCTGCTGAAGCAGATCGGTGGAACCGCCAAAATAAGCGGTATCCGTCAACACCGATACCGCCCTGGCCCCCCCCCGCTGGTAATCGGCTGCCTGACGCAAAGGGTCCCCGTGCCAGTCAAAGGCCCCTTTGGAGGGGGAACGGGGCTTTAGTTCGGCGATGATGTGGACCGGTCCCTCCACCCCCTGGCTGCCTCTGGGGCGGGGGGCTTTTAAAGCGGCGGGAAAATCCAGTGCCGGGGGGATTTCCCCCTGATCCTCCAACCGTTCCAAGAGATGCCCGCCTTTCAAACGGGCGATTTCCTCCCGTTTATCAGCCACAATGCGGCTTAGAATATCAGGGATCGGGTGACGGGCAGGGTCCATAAGAGGGCGGGGAATTGGGGAAACCATGGGCCGGGGTTTAAGCCGTGGGTTTTTTGCTTTGGGTGTAGGCGGCAAACCGCTCCATGATTTGCAGGGCGGCCCCCCCGGTCAGGGATTTTTTTGCCAGGGCAAACCCTTCTTTCAGGGTGGCGGCCCCCTGCCCCAGGTAAATGGTGGCCGCGGCGTTCATCAGCACCAGATCGGTGTGGGCCGGGTCCGACCGACCCTCCAACAACGCCCTGGCCTCGGTGACTGACTTGGATTTGTCTTTTAATTTCAACGCGTCAACATGTACCCTTTGGCAGCCGAACTCCTCCGGGGTGAGGACAAACGTTTTCACCCGGCCGTTGTGCTGCTCCACCACCCTGGTTTCGCCGGTGTTGGTGATTTCATCCATGCCGTCCGCCCCGGAAACCACCATG
>JAOUFO010000268.1 GCA_029858165.1 Deltaproteobacteria bacterium
GTGCTGAAGCCGCTGGACAGGAACCCAAAAAGAAAGGCGGCGCAAGCCCGGCCAATTCGGGCCGCAAGGCCCGTGCCGGTGCTGAAGCCGCTGGACAGGAACCCAAAAAGAAAGGCGGCGCAAGCCCGGCCAATTCGGGCCGCAAGGCCCGTGCCGGTGCTGAAGCCGCTGGACAGGAACCCAAAAAGAAAGGCGGCGCAAGCCCAAAATAGAAAAAATCTTTGCGGGAAAGCAGGCCCCCCCGCACCCCCCTTTTACGGATATTTAGAAAACGGATTGGGCCGGGGAGTTTTCAGACCTTTCCGGTTGTGGAATAGTGATAGGGACCCCCTGGAAAACGCCGGGGGAACCCGTTTAAGGATGGATGATGAGTGATTCCAAAAACAATTTTACCGGTTGGGCGGAATTTCCCCGCCCCATTGTGGCTTTGGCCCCCATGGACGGCTACACCGATTCCCCTTTTCGGCGGGCGGTGCGGCTGGTAAACCCCGGGGTGGTGCTGTTTAGCGAATTCACCAACGCCGATGGTTTTTTGCGGTCGGACCGCTTGCGGCGCAGGCTGGCTTTCAAGCCGGAGGAACAGCCCTATTTTGTGCAGTTGTTCGGCAACAACCCGCAAACCTTTGCCGAGGCGGCCCGGCGTCTGGAGGAAGACGGGGTGACCGGCATAGACATCAATATGGGGTGTCCGGCCAAAAAGATTGTGGCCAGCCAGCATGGCAGCGGCCTGATGCGGGAGGTGGATTTGGCCTGCCGGATTGTGGAAGGGGTGCGCCGGGCCTGCGGCCTGGAGGTATCGGTCAAAACCCGGCTGGGGTGGGACAGCCCGGACAACCTGGTTCCGTTTGCCACCGCGCTGGAAGGGGCCGGGGCCTCGCTGATCACCATTCATGGGCGGACCTACAACCAGGCCTTCAAAGGGTCCGCCGATTGGGAGCCGATCCACCGGCTGAAGGAGGTGTTGCGGGTGCCCCTGCTGGGCAACGGCGATGTGGCCGATTACACCGACGGTATGCGGCGGCTGGGCAATCTGGACGGGGTGATGATTGGCCGGGCGGCCATCGGAAACCCCTGGGTGTTTCTGGTGGACGGTCGGCAAACCCCCCCCACGGGGAAAGAAAAAATGGACCTGATTATCGCCCATTACCGGATGACCGCCGAGGAAATGGAACCCCGCCGGGCGATTTTTGGATTTCGCAAACACCTGGCCCTGTATTTGCGGGGGTTTGAAAACGCCAAACGGTTGCGGGCCGAGTTGTTGACCATTGAAGAGGAGGCCCCCCTGCTGGCGGCCATCCGGGGGCTGGATTGGGAGCAAAGTTTTCCTTCCGCCGCTCATCCCATGGGGCTGCAACCCCCCACGGGGGATGGCACGGAAGCTCCCCCCCAACCCTGGGAGGGTTCCCCCGGCGGGTTGGCCCCCCAGCCCCCCCGGCAGTCCCCCACCCCCTGGGCGGGGTAGTCCATGGCGGGTTCCCCCTCCAGCAAATCTTCCGCCCGGCAGGTGATTGACGCCCTGGAACCTTTGCTTCACCCCCGGCGGGTGGAGCGGATGCGGAATGTGCTGGCGGCGCGCACAGCCCAGGTGGTGTTTGCCTTTGAATCCATGGTGGACCCCCACAATCTTTCCGCCGCCCTGCGCACCCTGGATGCGTTTTCATTTCAGGATGTGTATTTTGTGCGGTATCAGGGCAAACAGGGGATTTCCAAAGCGGTAACCCGCGGGGTTCACCGGTGGCTTTCTCTCCATGAAATGGATTCCACTGAGGAGGCGGTTCGGGATTTGAAAGCCGGGGGGTATCAGGTGCTGGCAGGCCATTTGGGGGGGCAGGATTGTCTGCCGTTGCAACAGATAGATTTTTCGCGGAAGGTGGCTTTTGTGTTCGGCAACGAGCATTCCGGGGTGTCGCCCCAAACCCTGGCTTTGGCCGATGGAGCGTTTCAAATCCCCATGCTGGGCATGGTGGAAAGCTTTAATCTGTCGGTGTCAGCGGCCATCTGCGCGTTTCATGCCCGGCAAAAGCTGGAACAACTGGGGGAGGAAACCGGCAATGCGGAATGGTTTTTGCTGGACCAGGACCGAAAGGATCAAATCTACATCCGGTGGTTGATGGAAAGCGTGCGGCGCGCCCCCTTGATTCTGGCCGAACTGGGCATCCCCCCGGTGGATGGACCCCCAAGGAATTGATAAACAAACAGGGTTTTAAGGCGGGGTTTTGCCCCAATCCCTTTAAAGGGGGGGCACACTCCCCCGCAGGCTGTTTTTAAAATCCATATTTGTAAAGAATCCCATGCAGACAATCGTTCAAAAATTCGGCGGGACCAGCGTGGGTAGCGCGGAGCGGATCCAGGATGTGGCCCGGATCATTCAGGATACCCTGAAGAATCACCATGTGGTGGCGGTGGTGAGCGCCATGAGCGGCACGGTGAAATCAGAGGGAACCACCAGCCAGTTGATTCTGGCCAGCCAGCAGGCTCTGCGGGGGGATCCGTTTGGCGGCCCGTTGAAGGTGATCCGCAAAACCCACACCCAGGCTTTGGATCGGGCGGTATCCTCCAAGGCCATCCGCCAGGACCTGGCGGATGCGGTGGGGGATGAGTTGAAAAGCCTGGAGGCCCTGTTGGGGGCGGTCAGTGTCATCCGGGAGCTTTCGCCCCGGTCCATGGATATGCTGCTGGCCACCGGTGAGCGGCTTTCGGCCCGGATTCTTTCCGGGGTGTTGGCCGATGGCGGTTTGGATACGGTGTACATGGACCTTTCCACCATTGTGCCCCAGGAGGAAACCGAGGCGGACCCGGCATTTTTTCGCCGCATGCAGCATCTGGTGGCGGAGTATTGCCGTCCGGTGGGGGGCAAGGTACCGGTGGTGACCGGGTTTTTCGGCCCGGTGCCGGGGGGTATTTTAAAAACGGTGGGGCGGGGATACACCGATTTCACCACGGCCCTGATTTCCGCCGGGCTGGGCAAGGGGGTGGTGAAGGAAATGCAGGTGTGGAAAGAGGTGGACGGCATCTATACCGCGGACCCCCGCAAGGTGGCTTCCGCCAGGGTGTTGGGCCGCATATCCCCCGATGAAGCGGCGGAACTGACCTACTTCGGCAGCGAGGTGCTGCACCCCTTTACCATGGAGCGGGTGGTGAGTGCCGAAATCCCCATCCGGTTGAAAAACACCTTTAAGCCGGATGGAGAAGGCACCCTGATTCTGCCCCACCGGGAAAACACCGGTTCGCGGGTCACGGCGGTCACCACCAAAAAAGGAATCACCATC
>JAOUFO010000269.1 GCA_029858165.1 Deltaproteobacteria bacterium
GGGGCGGCCATCCTTTTCGGCTTCATCAAACCGCGGCACCCCGGCAAGGCTCCCCTCAAACCCCAGGGTGGTGTGCAGTTTTTGGCAGGTAAACGGCAAAAACGGGGAAAGCATCACCTTGATATGATTGATGGACGAAAGGGCGGTGTGCAACACCGTGGCGGCCCGGATTTTGTCTTCCTTCACCAGCCGCCAGGGTTCCTGTTGGCTGATGTACCGGTTGGCCTGGTCCGCCAGCCGCATGGCTTCGGTCAGGGCGGCTTTCAATGCGGTTTTTTCTATCAACCCCCCCACGGTTTTAAATCCTTCGGCCGTCTCTTTCAGCAGGGCTTCATCGGCGGGTTCCAGCGCGGCGGGGGTGGGCACCGCCCCAAAATGCTTGTGGGTGATGGACACCACCCGGTTCACCAGATTGCCCCAGGTGGCCACCAGTTCATCGTTGTTGCGCCGCACAAATTCGGCCCAGGTGAAATCGGTATCCTGGTTTTCCGGCCCGGCGATGGCCAAAAAGTAGCGCAGGGGGTCCGGGTCGTACCGGGAAAGAAAATCCCGCACATAAATCACCACCCCCCGGCTGCTGGAAAACTTTTTGCCCTCCATGGTTAAAAATTCGCTGGAGACCACATTGTAGGGGATGTTCAACGGCTCTCCCTGTCCGCCCCCCAGGGTGCCGGGCAGGCCGTTTTGGTAGCCCATCAACATGCTGGGCCAGATGAGGGTGTGGAAAACGATGTTGTCCTTGCCCATGAAGTAATAATGTTCTGCCTGAGGGTTTTGCCACCATTCCCGCCATTTTTCCGGCTGACCGGTGTGGCGCGCCCATTCTATGGAGGCGGACAGGTAGCCGATCACCGCGTCAAACCACACATAAATTTTCTTGTCGGGCCGGTCCTGAAATTCCGGCAACGGGATGGGAATCCCCCATTCCATATCCCGGGTGATGGCCCGCGGCCGAAGGTCCTTCACCAGATTGAGGGAAAACCCCCTGACGTTGGACCGCCAGTGGGTCTGGCTGTCTATCCATCGGGTGAGGGGTTCTATAAACGCGGGCAGGTCCAGAAAAAAATGTTCGGTATCCCGGAACACCGGAGGTTTGCCGTCCAGCTTGGAACGGGGGTTTTTTAAATCCTGAGGATCCAATTGTTTGCCGCAACTATCGCATTGGTCCCCCCTGGCCTCGTTGGAATTGCAATGGGGGCAGGTGCCTTCTATGTACCGGTCCGGCAGGGTGCGGCCGGAATCGGCACTGAAGGCCCCCAGGGTGGTTTTTTTGAGGATGTACCCTTTTTGATGCAGAGTCTTAAACAGGTCCTGGGTCACTGCGCAATGGTTTTGGGTGGTGGTGCGGGTGAACAGATCGTAGCTGAGGCCCAGGTTGTACAAATCGTCGCCAATTACCGTGTTGTAGCGGTCCGCCAAAGCCTGGGGGGATATCCCCTCATTTTCGGCCTGAACCGTGATGGGGGTGCCGTGTTCGTCGGTGCCGCTGACCATCAGCACCTGATTGCCCGCCAGTCGGTGGTAACGGGCAAAAATATCGCTGGGCACGCCAAACCCGGCCACATGGCCGATATGACGGGGACCGTTGGCGTAGGGCCAGGCCACGTTTACAAGAATTTTTTTCGTCATGGGATGAAAGATGAATTACAGATTGATAACACCAGAGCTGCCGGGGTGGGAGATGGGTGATTGTTTTTACGGCCGGTTTAAAAAAATCCGGCCAGACTTTTGGACATATCCTGCACCTGAAAGGGGACAATCTTCAAAGCGGTCACCCCTTTGGTGATCCACAACCGCACCATCGGCTGGGTGGAGCCGTCCGGCTTGGAAAGAGAGGTGACCTCCTCCGCATAAACGATATCCCCGGCCTTGAATTCAAAAAAGAAACCCTGTTGGCTGAAAGGGTCGTTCAGCAACAGGATTTTGTTGGGGTCTGACGGGTGCTTGTGGGGTGCCCCGGTAAAGGCCACCGCGATACTCAGCAGTTTTTCCGTATCCCCCCGGTAGGGCTTGATTCCATAATTGGGGATGAGGGTCAGAGCTTCCATGGCCACTTGCTCAAAGGGGTTGCAGCTTTTCGGCTTGTTTTATGGTCACTTTAACAGCTTGTTCCGCACCCAGGCAACGGTTATTCATGGTGCGGACCGGCGTGACAACCTTATGTTGAGGGGATACTCTTTTTTGATTCCCTAACATTGTTGGCAATCCGTTTTCACCGCAATCTATTTTTGGCGACAGGCAATGAAAAGAACGTTTCAACCCAATGTCCGCAGGCGGAAGGTCAAACACGGCTTCCGTCTTAGAATGTCCACTCCCGGAGGCCGGGAAGTCATCCGCCGCAGGCGCGCCAAAGGCCGCCACAAACTTTCCGCGTGATGCAAATGGCGCCTTCCGGCGGGATTTCCGAGGCGGGCAGCTTCCGGTTTCCCAAAGGGGCCAGACTGGCCTCCCGCAAGGTGATCCGTGAGGTCTTTCGCCAGGGGGGAGGCAAATCCCTGGGGGTGTTCCAGGTCCGGTTTCTTTCCGGGGCGGAGCCGCAATCGCGGTTTCTGATTTCCATTAAACGAAAAGGGGGCAGTTCTCCCCAAAGAAACCGCGCCAAACGCCTGTTGCGGGAAGCCTTCAGGAAGTCACGCCATCAACTGGCCGCATCCTGGGATATTTGTTTCTACATTTCCAAACCCCTGCCCGGGCACCTTACCGCGGCCCAGGTGGAAACCGAAGTGCGGACGCTGTTCGCTTTTCTGAACCGCCAGAGTCCAACCACCGGGAAATCATGATAAGCAGGCTTCTGATAGGATTGGTCAGGCTGTATCAGATGTTGATTTCTCCCTTGTTGCCGCCGACCTGTCGTTTTTATCCTTCCTGCTCGCATTACGCGGTGGAGGCCCTTTCGGTTCATGGCGCCGTCAAGGGAGGCTGGCTCACTTTGCGCAGGCTGGGCAAATGCCATCCGTTTCATCCCGGAGGAGTGGACCCCGTACCCCAAAAAGCCGCCACACGCCCCTAAACAAATCCCATGCGCCGCTCCCCGGCCCAATCTTCTTTCCCCTAGAATTTTAGCTTTCAAGTATAAGGATCCCCGATGGAAAAGCGGTCATTCTGGATGCTCGGCGCCTCCTTGCTGGTCATTACCCTGTTTTACATGCTGCTGCCCCCCCCCACCCAAAACAAACAGGAAAAAGTTTCTCCGGTTGCGGACCTTGCCAACACACCGCCCGCCAAGACCCCCCCGGCCGCCCATGGAGTG
>JAOUFO010000270.1 GCA_029858165.1 Deltaproteobacteria bacterium
CAATTGAATGGCAAAGGTTTCCCGGGTGGGAAACACCCCCAACCATTCCAGGGTGGGCATCCAATCCATAGGGGTTTGGACCAGCCAGCCAGCCCCCTGAAGTTCCTTTACCCCCTTTCCGGCAAACACGAAAGCCAGATAATACATCAGCCCGGCAGTCGCCCCGAAAAACAACCCCATGGGCAAACGGTGAGAGGCGGACCCCATCAGCACATACAACACCCCCAACCCCGCCAATCCCAAGACCATCCCCCCCCAAAAGGGAAGCCCCCCGCCCTCCTGGGCGCCGGAAAGCAACGCATTGTAAAACAACACGGTTTCCGCCCCCTCCCGGTATACGGCCAGAAAAGCGGCAAACCCCAGAGCCCACAGGCTCCCCCGGCTTATAGCCCGCCCCACCTGATCTTTGATGTACCCTTGCCAGCGGGCGGCTTCCCTTTTGGAAAACAGCCAGTAGCTTACATAAAACAACACCGCCGAGGCCGCCACCAGGGTCAACCCCTCCACCCCTTCCCGGGTGCCGCCCAGGGATTTCATCGTCACCTGAAACACATAGGCGGTCCCCAAAGATGCCGCCACGGCCCAGGCCACCCCCTTGTAAACCATGTTCACTTTTTCCGGTTGGCCTGTCCGGCGCAGATAGGCCGCCAAGGCGGTGACAATCAGCAACGCCTCAAAGCCCTCCCGGATGAGGATCAGGAAGGACTGCCAGAACATGGCCCAGGGGCCGGTTTCTGTCGGGCGGTTTTGGTAGCGGTTCAAAGCCTGGCCCAGGGTGTGTTCCAACCCGGCCCAGGCCTCTTGGACCGACCCGGTATCCTCCCCAAAACTCACCTTGCCGATCAGGGTGTAAAACCCGTTTTCCACCCCGGCAGTCATGGCTTCATCCAACGTGTCCATGGCTTTTTCCAACCCGGACCCCTCAAAATGGTTCAGGTACAAATCGGCCAAAACCGCACGGGTTGGCTCCGGGTTTTGAGGGTTATACCCCTGGACAGCCGCCGCGCCCCGTTGGAGAATATCCCGGCCTTCCGCCAGATAATCCCCCCCGGCAAACAGCGGAGAGGCCCACAGGCAGGAAACCAGCACCATCCCGGAAAAACCCATCGCAAACACTCTTTTCTTCAACCCCGCAACAATCATCGGAACAACCTTTATAAAAATGGTTCGGCTTTTGTTTGAAACTTTCTCCCCGGGGATGGGTGCCCCCAGGGAGTTTCCCTCTTGATAATTTCATTGTATTGATACTGGGTCTCAATATCAAATTAAATTTTAAAAAAAATCAGGAGCCGCTAAGCGGGGTTTTCTGGGGGGGATGCGTGTTTTTGGTCATCCGCCACCGGGGGGAGTTGGACAAAAAAGGTGGTGCCGGATTTCCCCGGGGTTTGGGAGGATTCCGCCCACAGTTGGCCCCCCATGGCCTGCATGATTTCCCAACTGATGGGCAGCCCCAGGCCGAAGCCGACTTCCCCGGCGGTGCCCTGGGTGGAGGTTCTCACCTCCTGGCGGAACAGGTTGGGTAGCGCGTCCGGGTTTATCCCCACCCCGGAATCGGTCACGGTCAGGCAGTCGGTTTGTTTTTCCGAGGCCGCCACCCGCACGGAGCCTCCCGCCGGGGTGAACTTGATGGCGTTGGTGACCAGATTCTGCATCACCTGGGCCAACAATTTCCGGTCCCCGTACAAAATCAGCCCTTCCGGCACCCGGTTTTCCAATGTCACCTGTTTTTCATCCGCCTGGGTTTTTAAAAAAAACACCTGTTGCACCATTTCTTTGGCCTGGAAGGTTTGCATTTTGGGGGCGATGGCCCCTTTTTGAAGCTGTTCCAGATTTAGCAGTCCTTCCACCATTTTCAGGCAGTATTCGCTTTGTTTGTTTACCAGGGTGATGATTTCCTGTTCATCCGGGCTTAAGGGAAAATCCGGGTCCCGCCCCAAAAAGCCCATCACCCCCAAAATGTTGGAAAGGGGTGCCCGAACATCATGGGCCACCAGGGAAACAAACTTGTCCTTTAAGGCCGTGGCCGATTCTGCCTGTGCCCTGGCGGTATCTGCCAAAGCCTTGGCTTGGCGCAGTTCCACGTTTTCCTCCAGCCTTTTTACGGCCAACCGCTCCAGAATCAGGGCCTTGGCCTGGGCTGCCTCTTTCTCCTGGCGCAACAGATTTACCCGGTCAGTCAAAGCCATAGAAAAAAGCATTACCTCCAGGGCCGAGCCGAACAACGACCCATTGAGGGTGAAAAAATTGGTTGGGATCAGGCCTGATAGAGCCATTCCTGTCATGGAAAGACCAATCATTTCCGGCACCAGCGCCAGGGTCAGATAGCGGGCGGGCCGGTAACCCCGGCGCCACTGATTGATGGATGCCCCCAACAATGCCCCATGGGTGACCATGAAAAACAGGTTCAACGCATTCCCGGCCTGAGGAAGGTCCAGGGTAAAACAGGCCAGCAAGAACAGGATGGCAAAGCCCAGCCAAACCTTGACCGCCCTTTTTTCCCAAAGGGGGAGCACCTCCTGAAGGAAAGCCAGAATGAATCCTGTCAGGAAGATAAAGGACAAAGCGACCAGGGCCAGGATGGACCAAAAAAACAGGTCCACCCCTTTTTGGGAGGTATGGCTTAGAAAAAATGGGACCGACAGCCCTTTTATGGAAAGATTCAAACCTCCAAGAAACAGGATGTAGAGGGAATACAGACCGTATTTTTTGTCCCGGTATTTAAAGGCGGCCAACAGATTGTAAACCAGCATGGCCAAAAACAACCCCAGGTAGCCGCCGTTCAACAGGTTGTCGGTCAGGTCCGGAAAAACCATTGCGGCTGGAGGCCGCAGGGTTAAATCCATGATCGGTGCCACAGACTGCACCTTGATGTACAAAACCCGAACTTCCCCCTGGGGAATGGTCATCAGATGGCGGGTGACGATGGTCTTGACCCTTCGGGCGGTGATGGGGGTATCCAACCCGGCCGGAAAAGGCCCCTGGGCGGCTCCCCCGCCTGTTTCGTAAAAATACGCCGTGTTCATCACCGGGTTGCGGGTATCCACCAGCCATTCCATTTGGCGGGTCCGGTTATCTATGGCGATTCGGAACCAATAGGCTGAAGATGAAAACCCGATGCTGATGGTGTCCTGTTCCCAGGGTTTCCAATTCCTGGCCCCGGAGGGGGAGGTGACTTGTCGCAAGCTCCATTGCCCGGAAGGTTCCTCCAAATAATCGGCATGGAGGCTCATCCGGTAGACGGTTT
>JAOUFO010000271.1 GCA_029858165.1 Deltaproteobacteria bacterium
ACAGGGACCCCAAGAGAAAGGCAGTCAGCCAGCCATTGGCGTTTGGAGCCGACAGGCGACACAAGGCTGGGCTGTGCTGACTGCTGGACAGGGACCCCAAGAGAAAGGCCCTGCCCCCGCAAGGGGAAAAAGTCTTTTGGGTTATCTTGTCATTTTGTCATCCCCCAACAGGGGGGGGTGCCCATGTTTTTCAACCCCGCCCGCTGTGAACCTGTCTGCTGTGTTCCCACCGTTGTCAAAGCCTTTTCAAACCCCCCCGGATTTGCTAAGTAAAGCAGGTTCAATCGGATTGCCCCCAGACGCAGCCTTCCACCTTACCGGAGAGACCATTCATGAATCTTTACTTTTCCCCCAAGGCCCGGCGGGCCGCCCTGACCGGGTTCATGGCGGGTGCCTTGCTGCTTTCCGGCTGTGAGAAAAAACCGCCGACGGATGCCCTGCTGATCGGGCTGGGAGGCCCCATCACCGGCCCCAATGCCAAGTTCGGAGAGCAATTGCTCAAAGGGGCGCGCATGGCGGCGGAGGTGGTGAATGAGCAGGGGGGAATCAACGGCAAGCAGGTGTTTGTGGTTCCGGCGGATGATGCCTGCGAGGCCAAACAGGCCCGGTCGGTGGCCAACCGGCTGGTCAATGAGGGGGTTGCGGCGGTGATCGGCCATTTCTGTTCCTCCTCCACCATTCCGGCCTCTGAGGTGTACGCCGAGCGCAACCTGTTGATGATCACCCCCGGCTCCACCAACCCCCAGGTGACCGATAAAGGCTTCCCCACGGTGTTTCGCACCTGCGGCAGGGATGACCAGCAGGGGTCCGTGGCGGCGGATTACATTGCCGCGGTGCTGAAGCCCAAGGCCTTGGCGGTCATTCACGACAAGGACACCTACGGGCAGGGGCTGGCCGATGCCATGCGGGCCCGCCTGAAGCAAAAACACCACATGCAGGAAATCCTTTATGAGGGCATCACCCGGGGGGATAAGGACTTCAACTCCCTGATCACCAAAATGAAGGGGCTGAAGGTGGACGTGATTTTCTTCGGCGGGGTGGCCACCGAGGGGGGGCTGTTGGTGCGCCAGGCCGCCGAACAGGGGCTGAAAGCCCGGTTTGTCAGCGGCGACGGCATCATCACCGAAAACTTCCCCGCCATCACCGGCCCGGCGGTCAAGGGGGTGCTGATGACCTTCGGCCAGGACCCCCGGCTGATTCCCCAGGCGGCGGCGGTGGTGGACCGTTTTCGCAAATCCGGCTACGATCCTGAGGCCTACACCCTGTATTCTTACGCTTCCGCCCAGGTGATTTTTGAAGCGTTAAAAAACACCGGCAACACCCATGACGGCAAAGTGCTGGCCGCCTACATCCGGGCCCACACCTTTGACACGGTGATGGGGCCCAAGGCGTTTGACGCCAAGGGTGATTTGAAGCAAAGCGATTATGTGATGTTTGAATGGGTGGAAACCGAACCGGGCAAATATGCCTACCAACAGATTTCCCGATAGAGGCCCATGGAAATTTTGGGCCAGCAGTTGATCAACGGGTTGATTCTGGGGTCCGTGTACGGGTTGATCGCCATCGGATACACCATGGTGTACGGCATCATCGGCATGATCAACTTTGCCCACGGCGAAGTGTATATGATTTCCGCCTACCTGGGGGCCATATTCCTGGCCCTGGCGGCATTTTTCGGGGTGAATTCCGCCCCGGTGGCCCTGGTGGCGGCCCTGGTGCTGACGGTGGCCATTATCGCGGTGTATGGGTTTGCGGTGGAACGGACGGCTTACCGCCCGTTGCGGGGTTCCGGGCGGCTGGCCCCTTTGATTTCGGCCATCGGCATGTCTCTGGTGCTGCAAAACTATGTGCAGCTGTCCCAGGGGGCGCGGGACAAATCGGTGGCCAACCTGTTCGGGGGGGTGGTGCGGTTCGGTCAGGGGATGGGCGCCGTTCAGGTCACCCATATTCAGTTGATCATCATGGGGGCCACCCTGGTTTCCATGGCCGGGCTGACCTGGATTGTGCAAAAAACATCCCTGGGGCGGGCCTGCCGGGCCACCGAGCAGGATCCCACCATGGCCGCCCTGCTGGGCATCCACACCGACCGGGTGATTTCCATTGTGTTTGTGCTGGGGTCGGCTCTGGCGGGGGTGGCCGGTGTGCTGATTTCCCTCAATTTCGGCTCCTTCAATTTTTTTATCGGGTTTGTGGCGGGCATCAAGGCGTTTACAGCGGCGGTTCTGGGGGGGATCGGCTCCCTGCCGGGGGCCATGCTGGGGGGGCTGATTCTGGGGCTGTCCGAATCGCTGTTCGCCGGGCTGGTCAACAGCGATTACAAGGATGTGTTCGCCTTTTCCCTGCTGGTGCTGGTGTTGATTTTCCGTCCCACGGGTTTGTTGGGAAAACCCTCCCTGGAGAAAATCTAAACCTGTCATGATCCGCTTTGCCCCTATAAAAGACGCTTTGCTGGCCGCCCTTGTGGCCGTGATCCTGGCCGCCCCCATCATGGGGATGGTGCTGGCCGACAACGGTGTTCTGGTGTTTGCCTTCGGGCGGGTGGCCTGGGTGGCGGCGGCGGTGTTTGCCGGGCGGCTGGCTTTCACCTGGGTCCGGCTCCAATGGAACCCATCCGGCAGGGCGGGCGGCCCGGGAACTGAAGGGGTGGGCGGCATGGCGGTTGGGGGGGGCGGCCGGATGGCCGGGTTGGCCGTCTGGCCCGCCCGCTGGGGAGCGGGGGTTTTGACCCGGCTGGAGACCCGCCCCAAAACTTTTTTGGCAAGTCTGGCCGCCGCCTGTGTGGCGCTGCCCTTTCTGCCGTTTGCCAGCAATTACCTGTTGCAGATTCTCACCCTGGCCCTGGTGTATGTGATGCTGGGGATGGGGCTGAACATCGTGGTGGGGCTGGCGGGGCTGCTGGATTTGGGCTATGTGGCTTTTTACGCGGTGGGGGCGTATTCCTATGGCCTGATGGCCGGCCATTTTGGCGTTTCTTTTTGGGTGATGCTTCCCCTGGCCGGCGCCCTGGCCGCCCTGGCCGGGGCCATGCTGGGGTTTCCGGTGCTGAAAATGCACGGGGATTATCTGGCCATTGTCACCCTGGGGTTCGGCGAAATCATCCGGGTGCTGCTGACCAATCTGGTTTCCATCACCGGGGGACCCAACGGGCTGTCGGTCCCCCGCCCCACTTTGTTCGGCCTGGAATTCAGCGCGGATGCCTCTCCCGGCGGAACCACCTTTCATCAATTCTTCG
>JAOUFO010000272.1 GCA_029858165.1 Deltaproteobacteria bacterium
CAAATTGATAAATAGAGACCTCTGCATAACTGGTTGACATTGTCTTTTTGAAGGGATGTTATGGGTTAACGTTATTAACCGACACCATCCAGGAGGAGCGCCATGACCGGAAAGGAAACCAAAGAAAAAAGTTTTGCGGATTTTTTGACTTATCAACGTCAGTCAAGAAAAAACAATCCCCGCCCAGCTTAAATTGAGGTCGGCAGGAATAAAACACGGAATTCAAAGGGGTTATTCAGAGGTCTCGTTCAATGAGAGGCAAATGGCAATCAAAAAAATACGACCGACACTTACAAATCATTTAACATTATTTTTTAGCATCGGATTTTTTATTATAGGGATCGGATGCTTATTTTTTTCTGAAACAGATTGGGTTAAAGGATTCGGCCTTTGGGTTAAATCTGCTATTTCAAATTTTGGTGGCGTCATCGTGGCCACTAGCGTGATTACCATTTTCTGGGATTTGATTGCAAAAAGAGCTTTTTTAAATGAAATTTTAGACACAACAAAGCTGGTTGAAGAAATACGGATTTTTGGATTAAGGGGAATTTCAAATGAACCTATAAAAGGACCTGATTTTACAAAGTTAATTAAGAACACAACAAATTTGGACGTTTTTTTTTGTTACGCTAAGACTTGGAGGTCTAACAATGAATCGGCATTGCGAGACCTATCCAAAAAAGCGCCCAGAGTACGCTTGATTGTCCCTAATCCTGAAAATAAAACTCTAATGGATGAATTGGGAAAGCGTTTTGGAAAAGGTCACTCCGAGATTCAAAAATACATACAAGATGCCATAGACGATTTCAAAATAATATTTTCAAATAAATCTAATACGAAAGTGGAATTTAGTGTGTGGGTGCACGACCAAAGCCCTGTTGAAAGTTTTTATATATTTGATAGTTATGCAATAATTACTTTTTACAAACAAAACAAGGGTAGAAGCAATGCAATTACCCTTGAATGTGAAAAAGGCGGCGGACTTTATGAGTTTCTGGTTCAAGAAGTTAATTCAATGATAAAAGGAATTGATGAAAATGGACCACTTGCTAAAAAAATATTTCCTGATGAAAAAGATACAGTTAGAACCTAAAACAGTACCTTAAATAAAACATACTGAGACCTCTGAATCACCCCCTTGAACCCCGCCCACCCCCAACCAGCCTCAATTTTTAGCTGGGCGGGGATGGGTCCCCCTTACCATCCCCCCCACTGCACCACCACCGGCTCCACAACCCAAGAACCCACCCAGACCATCAAAGGGGGAACAATCCCCAGGATGAAGGGGGGCGTGCGCCCCAGAGAGGCCATCAGGGGGGTGTGGATGGAGGTTGAGGACATGGAGCATCAGGTTCATGCCGCCGAAAATCAGCAACAGAGTCATCACCTCCCCGATGATCCATCCATAGGAGGGGAACCACCTGGGGGTTGAAGAAGCGGCAGGTAACGGGCAGGCGGGGGGCGCCCAGCCATCTATCTTTCTGTGGATTGCATAGACAACAAGCAACAGAATCCACAATGCAATGTGTCCAACCCACGGAAAGGGAAAGGGAGCCATCAGGGAAAGAAGGGGTGATGCGATTCCAACATATAAGAATCTCATGGCGGCACCATTGGAATGGGGTTTTGAAAAGGCTGCCCCTAAAAAGAGGGCGATCGCTTTTTTCAGTATGGCAAACGACACATCCTCCCCTTGGGAAAATTCAGGGAAATCAGCTTTCAACCTACCTGTTGAATATCGCACACCCTCTGGACAGAATAAGGCCGGTGAAAACCCAATTCCTTCAACTCCAAAGCCCGCCTACGGCTTTGACCAGCCATGACAAAAGAAAGAACCAACAAGAACGAGGGGGGATTACCGTTTGGAAGGGTTTAGTTTGGAAAGAATTTCGGGGGTGTCTACAATCACCAGATGGTGCCGGGCACGGGTCAATGCCACATACAACATGGATTCCTTGTTTTGGTAAATGTCTCCCAGACCGGTCAGAATGATCACCGGCGCTTCCAACCCTTTAAAGCGGTGGATGGTGGAGAAGGTGAGGTGGCCTTTCCGGGGGCTTTCTGAGGGGGCCAGAGGCACCTTTCCCAGCATGGTGGAGCCATCAATCCCATAATGGTCCGGGCGCCTGCCGGTCAGCAGGGCAATCTGCTCCGGCTGGAGTTGATCCTGCCTGATCAGCCGGGCCACCACTTCTGTCAGCGTATCCATCAGGCGCCCCTTGTCTTCCAACACAACCCATTCCACCGGCTTGCCTTGGGGTCCCTTGGCCGTGGATGGAAGCTGCTGCTCAAACTGGCTGGCCAGTTGATAAATGGCCTGACTGTTCCGCAGGTTTTGGCTGAGAGGAAAGGATGGCAGTTCGGAAATCAGATCGCCCCCCTGACCGTAAAGTTGTTGCTGGTCATCACGAAAGACATACAGCGTGCTTTTGTCCGGCTCTTTCAGGGCCAGAAGCAGCGGATACCAAAAGGTGTCGCTCAAATCCTGCCCTTCGTCCACCACCAGGGCATCAAATTTTTCCAGCCTGCTGCTTGCCAAGGCCTGCTCCAGCACTTGGGGCAGTTCCTCCTTCCAATACCGGGCATCATTTTCCTGGGGCGCCAGCACCCGCACCGGAAGGCCACACTGCCGGGCAGCCCAGACACACAATTCATGAAACCGCATCACCTGCACCCCTTCCATGCCTCCAGCTATCCGCTTAAGGTGGTTCTCCAGGGCCACATTGTAGCAGGTGAGCAGGGTCTTTTTTCCTTCCGCCCCCAACCGGCGGGCTTTTTCCAGGGCCAGCATGGTCTTTCCCGTGCCTGCCCCGCCGATGATTCTGGCCCTGGGGGTTCCGGAAAGGACATCCAGGATGTACACCTGCTCCTCGGTTAAGCGGAGGATTTGCGGCTCATTGGCGGCAATGATGTTGGCCAGCCGTTCCGGCAAAAAGAAGTCCTTGGCCAGGGTATTCCGAAGGGCCCTGATGCCCACCGGCCCAAGTGTTGGCCTGGTTTTTTTGGGGTTCCAAAAGGTCAGGGCTTTGCGCAACCGGTCCGGCAACTGCCCAAGGTCCGCCTGGTCCAGAATCAGGCTGGGATCGGAATCTGGCCGCAGATGCTCCAACCGTTTGTTCACATCGGGAAAGCAGACGGCATGGCCCATAAAGAACTGACCCCGCAAATTGCCGTTGGCAGAGGTGATTTTGTTGACAAGCTGATGTTTGCTTTGGCGGGCTTGGTCAAA
>JAOUFO010000273.1 GCA_029858165.1 Deltaproteobacteria bacterium
CCTTGCAGCCCGCCCCCGTATCCCCCCCCCCCCTACACCCCGCCCCCCTCTGCGGGAGCCGGGCCATCCAACCCGGATGCCATTGAAATGAATTTTCGGAACGTGGATATCGTCAATTTCCTGACGATTATGTCAGATTCCATCGGGGTTCCGTTTTTGTGGAATGACCAGGAAATCAAAGGCAAGATCACCCTGGTATCCCCTAAAAAATTCAGCCGCAAGGATGCCTACAAACTGTTTGAAACCGTGTTGGCCATGCACGGATTTACCACGGTGCGGTCCAAATCCAGCCCGGTGGTGCAGGTGGTTCCCATTCAGGATGCCTCCCGATACCCCGGCCAGACCGGGGATGAAGAAGGCGGTCGGGGCAACTCCTTTATCACCCGCATTGTTTCGCTTAAATACGCGGACCCCAATCAGGTAAAGGCGGCCCTGACCCCCCTGCTGAACAAAAACGCATCCCTGGCGGTGTACCCCCCGGCCAATGTGATGATTCTTTCGGATGTGTCGGCCAATGTGGAGCGGCTGATGAGCATCATCACCACCCTGGATGTGGAGCCGGGGGATATCTCCTATCAGGTGATACCGCTGGAATACGCATCGGCCCAAAGGCTGGCCGCCATTCTCACTTCGGTGGTCAACGCCATCAGTCGCCCGGTTCCGGGCCGTCCGCCGGTTCAGCCGGGCCAGATGGGAGGCGTGACCGTGGTGGCGGAAGAACGGATCAACGCCCTGGTGATTGTGGCGGACCCCTCCACCCTGTCTCAAATGAACAAACTGATCACCGCTTTGGACCAGCCCGGGAAAACCGAAATGAGCGGGTTTAAAGTGTACCGGCTGGCCAACGCTTCAGCGGAAGAAATGGAAAAGGTGCTAAACCGGGTAAAGGCCGGGGCGGAGGCGGGTTCCACCGCCAAGGGGGTTCCCCAAGCCTCCCTGGGAGGGCAGGGTCCGCCGCCGGGCCTGACCATCACCTCCGACAATGCCACCAATTCCCTGATTGTGTTCGGCCCTCCCGACATGATGATCACCATGGACAAAATCATCACCCAACTGGATGTGCGCCGGGCACAGGTGTATGTGGAAGCCCTGATCATGGAAACCACCCTGGATAAATCCCTGCAACTGGGGATCAAGTGGCAAACCGCCAATCTCAGCCCGGACGGGGTGATCGGCGGGGGATTTCCCAATTCATCCCCCAGCACCCTGGACCAGGCTCTGGGCAGCGGCACCGGGGCGGTGGTGGGGGTCATCGGCAATCAGATCACCTTTCAGGGGCAAACCTTCAATTCCTTTACCGGATTTATAGAGGCCACCCGCCAGGATACCGACCTGAACATCCTGGCCAACCCCCAGTTGCTCACCCTGGATAACCAGGAGGCCGAAATCAACGTATCCCAGGTGATCCCCGTTTCCACCAAAACGGTGCGGGGTCAGGACCTGCTCACCACCACCGAGTTTGAATTCAAGGATGTGGGCATTATTTTGAAAATCACCCCCCAGATCACCGGCAACAACAAGGTCCAGCTGAAAATCAATCAGGAATCCAGCTCGGTGGCGGCCGCACAGGTGTTGCAATCCCAATCCAATCAACAGGCCATCACCACCCTCAAGCGCACCATCCATTCCACGGTGCTGGTGGATAACTCCTCCACGGTGGCCATCGGGGGATTGATTCAGGACAAAGAAATCTCCAACGAGGTGAAGGTCCCCTGTCTGGGGGATATTCCCATTTTGGGTTGGTTTTTCAAACGGACCAGCGAAGGACTGCAAAAAACCAACCTGATTGTCTTTATCCGGCCCACCATCATCAATTCCCAGGCCGATCTGGCCAGAGTGACCCGCCGGGTCCAAGAGCGGTACGATGCCACCCGAAAACCTTCCGCCAACACCCGCAAAACCCTGCGCAAGGGGTTTGGTCTGGACAAAACCAGGCAGGGACGTTCTGCGGTCCATCCCCCTAAGAAACAGGTGGATATCCCCATTGCCCCACCCCAGGAAATTCCGCCAAAAACCTCCACGCCGGAGGCTGTAAACAAGCCGGTGGGAAAAGCGCCCAGCCCGGAACCCAAGGCCAACCAGCCGGAAAAATCCATCCCGGAGGCCGTCCAACCAAACGGCGTCCCCAAGGCGGCCCTGCCATCAGAAGCCCCCAACCCGGAAAGTTCTCCCCCCCAGGCAAAACCTGAAAAAGGGGAAAAATCCGAACCGGGGGAAACTTCAGGAGCCGGGGCAACATTGCCCCCCCAGCCCCCGGAGATTTCCACCAAGGCCCCCTGACGCCCTCAACCGCCACCCGGATTGTTGAACCCCAGCCCCCCAGCCGACCATGGAAACTGAATTTTTACCCCCGGAAGCCGCCGACCCTTTGCATGTGCGGCTGCCCGTTTTTGACGGCCCCCTGGATCTGCTGCTCCATCTTGTTCGTAAAAAGCAGTTTGATATCAATGAATTGAATGTTTCTGAACTGACGGAGCCGTACCTGGAAACCCTGCGGGCCATGCGGGATCTGAACCTGGATATTGCCGGAGAGTTTTTGGATATCGCCTCCACTTTGATTTACATCAAATCCAAAAGCCTGCTACCCAAAAACCCGGCCCTGGCAGAGGAGGAAGACCCGGAAGAACAGGAACAACGGCTGTTGTTGCGGCTTCAGGAATACCAGAAAATCAAAGATTCCGCCGCCGAACTGCTTTCGCTGGATATGCTGGCGCGGGACCTTTTTCCCCGCATTCCCCCCCCGGAACTCAAGGGGGAGGCAGACGGGCGGGAGTTGGAACTGGAACCGGCATCCCTGTTTGACCTGATTGAGGCCTTTCGCGGGGTGATGGAACGGGCCAGGGTGCCGGAAGCCATGAATGTGGTGCCGGAGGCGGAATCCATAGACCACCGGATTGACACCCTGTTAAACCGGTTTGCTGAAAAACAAACCCTGGCCTTTGAAGAATTGTTTGACCCCGACCCGCGTCTGGCTGAGGTGATTCTGGTGTTCATGGCCATTTTGGAACTGGTCAAGCTGAAGGCTCTGCGGGTGATGCAGGCTGTGGATTCCGGCCGAATCCTGTGTTCCGTCAGCGAGGACTTCCACCAAAAAAGCGGAGCCATCCGCCAGATGGTGCTGAAAGAACTGGCCGGAGGGGATCAAACAAAGGAGGAACCCCAAAAAGAAAGGCGGTGAACCCCGCCCAAAGCGGGCCGGA
>JAOUFO010000274.1 GCA_029858165.1 Deltaproteobacteria bacterium
TAGTCGTTCCGGTATACAACGAAGCCCGCCACCTGGAACAAGTGCTGGAAAAACTGATGGCCTCCCCTTGCCCCCTAGAACGGGAATGGATTTTTGTGGATGATTCCTCCAAGGATGAATCACTCTCTATTTTAAAAAAGCTGAGCAAAAAGCACGGCTACCGGGTGATAGAGCAAACCCCCAATCAGGGCAAGGGAACCGCGGTCATCCGCGGATTCCAGGAGGCCACCGGGGACCTGATCATGATTCAGGATGCCGATTTTGAATACAACCCGGATGACGTGCCGTCCCTGTTGGAACCACTACTGCAAAACGAAGCGGACGTGGTGTATGGAAGCCGTTTTAAAAAAAGCGGGGTTCAGGTCCATCGGACCTACCATTATTTTGTCAACCGGTTTTTGACCATGATGAGCAATCTGCTTTCAGGCATTTATCTGACCGACATGGAAACCTGTTACAAGGTGTTCCGGGCCGACCTGTTGCGCCCCATGAATCTGCGGTCAAAACGGTTTGGGATTGAAGTGGAACTGACCGCCTACATCGCCAAAACCAAAGCCCGTGTAGCAGAGCTTCCCATCCGCTATTACCCGCGCACCCGCCTTCAGGGGAAAAAAATAAACTGGAAGGACGGCGTGGCGGCGCTATCCCACCTGGTGAAGTTCAACATGTGCATAAAACCGGAAAAAGCGTTCACCAACCTTCCCGAAAAATACCGGAAATAATTTCGCAATAAGCCCCTTATGTCTAACAAAATCATTTATTCTGAATCCGGATATGGACGCAATATTTTAAACAATCTGGCCGATTCGGGCAGGTATTACCGCTATCTCGCCGGAAAAATAAACCCTTTCCTGGGAGAGGTGAACCTGGAATTGGGGGCCGGAACAGGGGGGGTTACCGCCCACATCCCTCCCCGGAAAAACCTCATTTTGGTGGAATTGAGCCGGGATAATGTTGCGGTTCTTACTGAGAAATTTAACACCCACCCCAACATCCAGGTGGTGCATCAGGATATCCAATCTCTTCCAGATGAGTTGATGAAACAACTGGATGCAATATACTCCTCCAACGTGCTGGAACACATTGAGGATGACAGCGGCTTGATCCGGGATACCCTGGCCCGCATGAAACCGGGCGCCCGGTTTGTCGCCATTGTGCCTGCCATGCGGTTTCTTTATTCCGAAGTAGACCGCCAATTACACCATTTCCGCCGCTACAAAAAAAAGGATATCCGCCGTGTGGCCAGAGGACTGCCCCAGGCAAAATTGACCCATTTGGCCTATTTCAATCCGGTGGGTGCCTTGGGATGGTGGGTAAAATACAAGCTGATGAAAAGTCACACCATTTCTGAAAACGACTCCAAATTGATGGACACCCTGATCCCTTTCATCAAGTGGACAGACCTCCTGCCCCTGCCTTTCGGCCAGTCCCTGATATTCACCTTTGAAAAAACAAACCCGAGCTGATGTGGTGATTTGTGAAAAACCTTTCGCCACAGGAACAATCTGGCAGAAAAAAGTGAACTTCATCCTGCCTCATCATCTCTTCCCCAAAACCTGCCTTAGAGGTTGAATATGCCCGTTAAAAACATTTTGTGTGTGGGAGCCGGGTATGTGGGCGGCCCAACCATGGCCGTCCTGGCGGACCAATGCCCGGATATTCAGGTGAAGGTGGTGGACCTGATGGACAGCAAAATCAAAGCCTGGAATTCGGATAATCTGCCGGTGTTTGAACCGGGGTTGCTGGAAGTGGTTCAGCGGGCCAGGGGGCGCAACCTGTTTTTTGAGGTGATCACGCCGGAGGCCATCGCCCAGGCGGATATGATTTTCATCAGCGTGAACACCCCCACCAAAGAATACGGCGAAGGGGCCGGCATGGCCTCCGACCTTCAATACTGGGAAAGCTCCACCCGCACGATTTTGGCCCATGCCCGCCCCGGAACCATCATTGTGGAAAAATCCACCGTTCCGGTGAAAACCGCCGAGGCGATCTCCCGCATATTAAACTACAACAACCAAGCCAAGCGGTTTCCTGTGTTGAGCAACCCGGAGTTTCTGGCCGAAGGGACAGCCATCCGGGACCTGGAAAATCCGGATCGGCTGTTGATCGGCCATGAATTGAACCCGGAGGGAGAATCGGCGGCCAAAACGTTGGTGGATATTTATGCCCGCTGGGTTCCCCGAGACAAACTGCTGGTGACCAATGTCTGGAGCAGTGAGCTTTCCAAACTTTCGGCCAACGCGTTTTTGGCCCAGCGGGTCTCCTCCATCAACGCCATGAGCGCCATTTGCGAAAAAACCGATGCGGACGTGGGAGAAATCAGCCGGGCCATCGGCATGGACAACCGCATCGGCTCCCGGTTTTTAGAAGCCGGGGTGGGGTTCGGGGGAAGTTGTTTCCGCAAGGATATTTTAAACATGGTGTACATTTGCCGCTCCCTGGGGCTGGATGAAGTGGCCCATTACTGGCAGCAGGTGGTGGAGTTGAACGATTACCAGACCCACCGGTTTTTCAGGCAGATGGTTTCTACAATGTTCAACACCGTGGCCGCCAAAAAAATCGCCATGTTCGGGTTTGCATTCAAACCGGATACCAACGACACCCGCGACACCCCGGCCTTAAAAGTGGCCCTGAAACTGCTGGAGGAAAAGGCCCACCTGGTGATCACCGACCCCAAGGCTCTGGGCCACGCCCAACAAGATATGGAGGGTTTTCCAGGAGTATCCTTTGAACCGGATCCTTATCAGGCCGCCCATAACGCTCACGCCATCGCCCTGATGACACACTGGAAGGAATACCGGGAGCTGGACTGGGAAAAGATTTACCATTCCATGCTGAAGCCGGCCACCGTGTTTGACGGACGGAACTGGTTAAACCACAAGGCCCTGTTTGAAATCGGGTTCAATGTGGTGCCCATCGGTAAAAAGGCGCTACTGCATTACTAACCGGAGATTAGATTGCCAATTTTACCCACCCGGAAAAAATCTCTGTTGGCTTTTTATGATGCCATGTACCTGCGGTACAAACAGGCCGTTGAAAAGGATCTGCCTCCCGGCCCTATCGTGGAGTTGGGCTCCGGGAAGGGCCATGCCCAACAAACGATTCCACATCTGATTACATCGGAGTACACCCAGGAAACCCATGTAAACCTGGTGATGGATGGCCGTCATCTTCCTTTTGCAGATGAGTCGCTCAGC
>JAOUFO010000017.1 GCA_029858165.1 Deltaproteobacteria bacterium
AAGTGACCGGGGCGGAAAGGTTTAGCACTTCCCTGCCGTCACTGTTGGTGAATGTGAAATAGGAGGAGTTCTCCTCTTCCACCAGACCTTCGGCGTTGGCCGGTTTTTTGTATTTTTTACCGATCAATTTGGTGTTGGTATCCGCTTTGATGATTCCGTTGCGGTCCACAATGGTGGCAAACAACAACCCTTCGGTGGATTTGGCCTCGTTGATCAGCACGTTGAGTTGAAGGATGTTGTCGTTGAGCAGGTGGACCCTGGCGTTGGAGGTAAAATAGGTCAGGCTGACCCGCCCGGTTTTCACCGTCTCTTTGTACAACTGGGTTTTTTGATGCTGGAGAATGGTGTAGCTGAGGATGAATATGGAAACCACCATGGTGGCCACGATCGCCAAAGACAATTTGACCTTGATGGGCAGTCTGGCGGTGATGGCTTTTTCCAAAAAAGTCCTGGGTCGGTTTTGGATAGCGTGAGCGGTGGATTCGTCTATTTTTGTCAATTTCAAGCGATAATATTTGTTGATGGCCGACAGAACATCCTTTTCCTTGGCAAACCCCTTTTCAACCACCATTTGAGAGAAAGAGTGCCTTTCTGTAACGGATTCCATAACCTGGGCGTATTTGGCTTTGGTGAGAATTCCGTATTCAACCAGCATCTCCCCCACAGAAAGATCTTTGATGGCCAGCGCTTTTTTGGAAACCGCGGCCATTATTTTCATGGCTGGAGCGGCCTTGTCGGCCATTTTTTTTCCCAAACCACCCATTTCAGTCAGTTTTTTGGAGAATTTTTCTTTTGGATTGGGAGGTGTTTCAGGGGAACTCATGGGAACTCCATTGGTTTGAAATAGGGAAGGGTTTAAAAATAGGTGCGATGACCCGCCAATAACCTTTTAGAATCAACCATTCACCCGTTAATTTCTTTACGGGTTTTCGTGTTTTAAAGGAGTTCTCCCCTAGCCGGAAATTGCCGTCCGGCACCTCTTTGGGCAGGATTCCCCCACTGCTGTTTCAATCCCCCTGATTAGTGAGTCCTATTGCATATAAACATTGTTTGTCAAGCGTCAGTTTTCTGTTTTTCCTGAAATAGGGAATGGATCGGGCTTGTCGTAAAAAATAACCATTGGATTGGGGCTGTCGGGCGAAAAGAGAATAATGACGGGTAACAGATTGAATAATTGCGGGGTTTTTCCTCCAGGATTGAGGCGGGGGGGCATCGCGGATCGGAAATCCTTTACGGGGAAAACCTCTTCAGCCAATCTCCAAGACTCTTTTCGGCCTGGGAGGCCAACAGGCCCAATTCCACCGGGATTCCCTCATTTTGAATCGCTTCAATCCCTTTTCCGTTTACCTCCGGGTGGGGGTCCTTATGGGCTATCACCACCCGTCGCGGCCTTTTTTTAATGATAAGTGTGGAACAGGGGGGGGTTCTGCCCTGAGTGGCACACGGCTCCAAAGTGACGAATAACTCACATTCCCGAATATCAAATCCGGCGGATTCCGCAGCCTGAATGGCCATCACCTCCGCATGGGGATGTCCGGGTGGTTGGGTTGATCCGGTGGCCACAATCTTCCCTTCGTGCGTGATCACGCACCCCACCCAGGGATTGTCTCCGGTGGCACCCCTGACCGATTCCCCCGCATCCAGGGCCAACTGCATAAAAATGGCATCCTCTTTTACAGGCGGCACTTTTATCCTCCGTACCAAATCAGAACGCGACATCCCAGGTAAAAGACCCGTTGCGGGGAACTGTTTACGTTTTCCCACGGGTTGTGGTAGCTTTTTTGGATACACATCCAGGAGATCATACCATGATGACCTATCAGATAAAAATTAAAGGGATGAGCTGCCAAAATTGCGTTCGCCATGTGACGGAGGCTTTAACCGAAATCCCGGGAACAATAAATGTGAAATTGAGTTTGGAGGAAAACCAGGCGGTGGTGGAAACACAAGAAAAGATGGATCCCCAGGTGTTTCGCCAGGCCCTGGAGGAAGCAGGCTATTCCATGGAGGATGTGGCGGCATCCTGATTGTGAAGCCTGGAAAGGCGGTCAACCAGTCGCTGGTGTTTGAATCCGCTGGGAATTCAACACAGGGCTGTGAAGTTTGCTGGACAGGTCCCCCTCATCCCTTGTTTTTTCCTATCCACCCTTCATCCACAAGGAAATATGAAAATCATGAAGAAAAACCAGCTGGCGGCACTTTTTGGGATGGTTTGTTTCCTGGCTACAACTCCGGCATGGGCCAAACCGGCCAAGGGGGTGGATGAAACCCAAATTATGCTGGAAGCCTACAATCTGGCAACCGGGAAACCGGTTTACAGCGGCAAACGAAAAATCACAATCACGGATGGCAGGCTGGAAATCACCTCGGAGTACACCGGCCCGGAAGGCAAGGTGATCCACAATGACCAAACGGCGGCCCAGGCAGATTCCCTCACCCTGATTTCTTTTAATGACACAGATCACCGGATCGGGCGAAAGGTGGATATCCGGCAGTCCGACGGCAAAGTGGCCATCACCTATCAGGATGCCGCCGGGGAAAAAGTGAAAAAAGAGACCCTGGACGGGGCCTCGGATCAGTCCATCGGGATACTGCTGGGCCACCTGATTGAAAAAAACTGGGTCCGCCTGAACCAGGGAGGGGTTGTGAAACTGAACCTTATCGTGGCGGACCGGTTGGGAACAGTGGGGTTCCAGATTAAAAAAGCAGGTGAAACCCGGATCGGGGAGGTCAAAGCCAACGATTTTCAGGTGGAACCTTCCTCCTGGCTGATCCGCAAACTGGTTGACCCCCTCCATTTTGTCATGGCCCAGGATTCACACCGTATGGTTGAATTCAGAGGCAGAACCACCATTCCGGATAACAAAGGGGACCCTTTGCCGGTCCGCCTGGTGTACAAATACGAAAAATAAGCATGAAGTGCAGGGCTCTTTCATCATAGGATTGTACTTCGCAACCATCCTGCGGGACCAAAAGGGTGATGGTTTTTTATTGTGTGCCGACAAAGCGGGTTTAAAGCCATCCCCTGTGATGTCCTTCTCCGGAACAGACAATGATTGCATGGTTTTTCAGCGGGCGGGCCCGTATAGGGGTTGGCCTGTTTCTATCGGGTTTGGGATGGATTGGTGTTTTTTTGTTCCTCCCCAAGTCCAGCCTGGGTTCGCCCTCCCCAAAACACCTGGAATTGGTTTTTACCGCATATAAGCCCAAAACCCAGGAGATCAAATACACCGGGATATACAATTTTGATGAAGTAAAAGGGAAGATCCTGGAAAAACAGGTTTATTTAACCGCCAAGGGAGAAATCTGGCAGATCATCACCTCCGAATTTGATGCCCAAACCCTTATCCCTTTTAACTTTCACAATGAAAACAGGCTACTGGGAATTCAGGAGGAAGCCGTTTTAAAAGAAAATCAGGTCCGCTATAGCTTTAAAAGACCATCTGAAGGGGAACTGGTAACCGGGGAAAAGGAATGGGAACCCAACTCATTTTTTTATGCCAATCTGATTCCCATGGTGGTTCAATTTTGGAACAAAACCGAGGGGGGAGAGCCGGTGACGTTTAATCTGTTTTTGCTCAAACGCGGCATGTTTGTGCAAATGTCCATGGTGAAAAAGACGGGAGGCGATCCCCGCTCCATCGTTCTGGAAGCACAACCCACATCCTACCTGTTTAAAATGCTGGTCAGTCCGGTGGTGATTACATTTTCCGAAAAAGGGATGGATGAACTGAAGGAATATCAGGGCGTCAGTGCCTTGCGGGAGATGAACGGGTCGTTTAAGGATGTACGGATGTTGTTTTCCCGCTATGTGGGCAAAAAGAATGGCCCTATCCAACTGCCCCCCTTCAAGAACAAGGGTTGATTCCCCCTTGCCCGGTGCCCTTTTGTGGATTGTGCAGCCACTTCCCCAAAGAAAATTGAACCGGTTTCACCTCACTGGTATCCAGTCTATGAAGCAGGTGTGTCATTGGGACTCCCAGGATGGGGTGACACAGGTGTGGAATCACATCGCATAAGGGCACTAGTACAAAAGCTCTGTTTTCCATTTCTGGATGGGGAATGGAAAGGTTTGGCTCATGAAGGATCAATCCCTCAAAAAGAAGCAAATCCAGGTCTATGGTCCGGGGGCCGTTGGGAATGGTTCTCTCCCGACCCAAATCTGATTCCACATGTTGAAGTGTTTTCAGGAGTTCCAGGGGGGTCTGCCGGGTTTCCACCACCACCACCCCGTTTAAAAACGGGGGCTGGGGAATATACCCCCAGGGCGGGGTTCGGTAGACTTTGCTGACCGCCAGAAAAGTAACTTTCTGGCCCAATTTGTCCATGGCCAGGGAAAAATTTGCTTCCGGCTGGAGATTGGAACCGAGGGCGATGACGGCTTGTGCCATAGGGGTTCCGCAGAAAAGCATCAGATGGGTTGGTTGGAAGCCGGGCCGTTCAGCCATGGCCGCCTTTCCATTATAGAAGGAGAGACATCTGCATAACTACCGATTATCTCTTGTTTTGATAAAAAAGCGGGGGATTGGGGTTCCTGTCCAGCGTTACCAGCACCGCCATCTGCCTTGCGGCGGCTTAGGGCGGGCTTCAACGCCTTTCTTTTGGGGCCGCAGGCCCCCAATCATATCAACCCCCTTCCCTTTGGGAAGGGGGCAGGGGGATGGGAGAAAACGAGTAATGCAGAGGCCTCAAGGATATGCTGAGGATTGAAACCCGGCTGGGTATCGGTTCGGCCGTGTTTCTTTGAAGGCTGCTTTTTATTGTACCGGACAGTTTTTTTTTGACCCCCTTGGTTTTCCATTCGCAGGCAACAAAAAGGACATTTCTTTTTATGAAGTTATTGAATGACCTGTTCCGGATTCGGCAGACGGCTGTCCGAATGGTGCTGTTGTCGGCCCTCAGTTTTGCGATTGGCGTGGCGGCAGGCTGCCAACCCAGGGACCACCACCCGGATATGGAATCCAGGGTTTGGAATCAACTGCATGCCCACCAGGAACACCGGCAACTGGTGCTGCCCAACCGGTTGAAGGTGATGTTGATTTCAGACCCCACGGCGGATCGTTCCGCCGCGTCCCTGAGCGTGGCGGCAGGCTCTTTGGAGGACCCTGCCCGATGGCCGGGTTTGGCCCATTTTTTGGAACACATGCTGTTTTTGGGAACCCGGAAATACCCCAACGCGGGAGAATACCAGAAGTTTCTTTCCTCACATGCGGGGTATGGCAACGCCTATACTGCCGATGACCACACCAATTATTTTTTTGAGGTGTCTCACCAAGGCCTTGCCGAAGGGCTGGACAGGTTTTCTCAGTTTTTTATAGCCCCTTTGTTTTCTGAAAAATACGCCTCCAAGGAAATGGCGGCGGTGGATTCGGAACATTCCAAAAACCGGGAAAATGATTTGTGGCGGATTCGTCAGGCCCAGAGGAATGTTCTTTTCCCAACCCATCCCCTCAACCGGTTTTCAACGGGAAGTATCAAAACCCTGAAAGGGGTCGGTCAGGCGGAATTGTCTTCGTTTTTCAAATCCAGATATTCAGCCAATCGGATGGCTCTGACGGTGATGGGCAACCTTTCGTTGGATGAATTGGAAGCCCTGGTCCGAAAACATTTTAACGCGATTGTGGACCACAACCTGCCGGACCTGTCCTATCCTCAGGATTTCCTTCAACCAACACCAGCCATCCAAGTGCTTTCTGTTCAGCCCTTGGCGGAAACCCGCAGCGTCACGGTGGAGTTTCCCCTGCCAACCGTTCAACGGGAATTTGAAGCCAAGCCTTTGGAATTGATCGGGTTTGTGTTGGGACATGAGGGTCGGGGAAGTCTGCTTTCAGTGTTGAAAAGTAAAAATCTGGCCACAGGTCTGTTTGCCGGGGAAGGGGAAAACACGGCCAGCTATTCATCCTTTCAGGTAACGGTGACTCTCACCCCCCAAGGAGCCGAAAAATGGCGGGAGGTTTTGGTGGATTTGCTGGGGGCTGTCCGGGGGGTGGAGAAGATGGGCATTCCCCCCTATCTGTTTCGGGAAAATCAGGTGATGGCCGACCTGGACAACCGGTACAAACCCAGAGAATCCTCTGCCGGCCAGGTTTCCCGTTTGACGCCCCTCATGTTGTTTTACCCAGCCTCGGCACTGCCGGATGATTTCTTTTTATTCACCCGTTATCAACCGGATACCATTCGACGGTTGTTGGCCAGGATGGTGCCTCAAAACATGTTGGTCACCCTGGTGTGGAAAGGAGTGGCCACGGATGCCACGGATCCCCATTATGGAACCCGGTACGCCTACCGCAAAGACCCCGGATTGGTTCAAACATTATCGTCGGCACTCCCGCCTGAAGGGTTTACCCTGCCGGAACCCAACCCCTTCATCACCCATACCCCCGGATTAAAGCCGCCACAGGGCTCTTTAAGGTTGGGGGTGACCACCTGGGAGCGGTTGAAGGAGGAAGGGATTCCACCGGATACAATGGCCAAACTTGCCCCGTTGACAGAAAGATCCTTTCGCGGGTTGAACCCACTGATACATCGGGTGGAATCCCGTTTGGGGAAAGCCGGATCCCTACCGATGGTGGTCAAGGTGGTGGAAAACGCCCAACCGATCCCTGAACTGATTATGGATACCCGCCAGGGCAGGGTATGGTTTGTGCCGGATTGGCGTTTTTCCCAGCCAAAAGCCGTGCTGGTGTTGCGGTTTGTCTCCCCGGAGGTGTACCGCACCCCGCGCCATGCGATGACCGCCATGCTGTATGAGGCTGCTTTGGAGGAATCCCTGAACGAATTTGCTTATCCGGTGAGGATGGCAGGCATGTCCTATGAGTTTGTGACCGGAAAGCGGAGTGTGCAGCTGACCCTGGGCGGGTATTCGGCCAGAATCCTGGAACTGTTGGATCGGCTGTCGGGTCGGATGACCCGGATCAAGCTGGATGAAAAACAGTTTGAGTCGGTGAAAGACCAGATGAAAAGAAGCCTTGCCAACCGCAAATTTACCCAGCCTTATCAACAATTGGGACAAATCAGAAGCCTGCTGTTGGAAGAACCGTCGTTTTCCATGGAATCCCTGGAGCAGGAATTGCCCTCTGTTCAAATGGCTGATGTGGAGGATTTTGCCCGGAAGGTTTTGGCCAGAACCTATCTGGAAGGGGTTGTGGTGGGAAATATATCCCCGGCCAGCGCGGCCAGGGCCATCCACCGGGCGGTGGAACGGCTGGGGGGAGGGTTTCTTCCCAAAGCAGAAAGAGTGGACCGGACTATCCGCCAATTGCCCCCCAAGGCCGACTGGATTTACCAGAAAAGGCTGGCGGTGGACAATTCCCTGGTGAATCTGATTTATCAGGCCGGTTCCGCCAATCCTAGGCTGCGGGGGGCCTTGCAGTTGTTGGCCATCCCTCTGGGAGATCGGTTTTACCTTCAGATGCGCACACAGCAACAGCTTGGATATATTGTAAATGCGGGGATAACCCAAATGAAACAGGAACTGATGTTTGATTTTGTGATTCAATCCGGGCAGTACCCTCCCGGGGTGCAACAGGCCAGGGCGGAAGAATTTATCAGGGGTTTCCCTCAATGGTTCAACCGTCTGTCCCCGGCTGAATTTGAAAAACTGCGCAAGACAGTCATTCTGGAGAAACTGGAGCAGGAATCCAATCTGGCCCAGACCGCGGCAAAACTGGATTGGATGGCATTTCAAAACGATGAAAAATTTGATTATCTGGACCAGGAAATCGCCGAATTGAAATCCCTGACTCAAAAACAGGCGGCTGATATATTGGTGAAGGTTTTGGAAACGGACCGGCGCAGGCTGGTGATTCAACTGGTAGGCAGAAACCACCCGTCGGGAGGGATCAAAGGCGCCAAAATATTTGCACCCGGCGAATCCCGGCCATAAAAGGGATAGGGGGTTGGATAAAAACAGGATATTGAAAGGATTCAATTGGGAAAACCGGATAAAAAAGCCCTGAAACAGGAAAAAGCTCTCCGCAGGGAGGAAGACCGCCAAAATCTGATAAAAGCCCGCCAGTTGGCATCGTCCATGGCCGAATCCCTCAAAATCAAGGAGGAGGAAACCAAAAACAAAGGGGCTGTCTTAAACAAAGGGTTGGTTTCCGAAGAAGAGACAGCCCCTGAAGGGGTGGTACAAAAATTTCGGTCGGGGATGGCCAAAACCCGGCAGGCTTTCAATACCGGATTGTCCAATCTGGTATTGGGAAAAAAAGAAATCAACCGGGATGTGCTGGAAGGGCTGGAAGAAATTTTGCTGGGATCGGATATGGGGGTGGAAACCGCGGGAAAACTGCTGGCCCTGGTGGAACAAAAGGTTCGCCGAAAAGAATTGAATGAACCGGAAAAATTGCGTGCGGTGTTGAGGGAGGAGATCGCTCTCATTTTAAACCGGCCCAGCGCCCCTCTGGCCTTGGATGGGCTTCGCCCGGCGGTGGTGCTGTTTTTGGGAGTGAACGGGGCGGGGAAAACAACCACCATCGGCAAGGTGGCGGGCAGCCTGGTGGGCCGCGGTAAAAAGGTATTGCTGGCCGCCGGGGACACCTTTCGGGCGGCGGCCGCCGAGCAACTGGAACAATGGAGCCTGAAAACCGGGGCCGATATCCTGTTTAAGGATGCAGGCGCGGACCCGGCTTCGGTCATTTATCAGGCGGTGCAAAAAGGGGTGGAAACCGGAGCTGATTATGTATTGTGCGATACCGCAGGTCGTTTGCACACCAAAAGCAATCTGATGGAGGAATTGAAAAAAATCCGGCGGGTGATCACCAAGGCGGTTCCTGAAGCCCCCCATGAAACATGGCTGGTGTTGGATGGAAACACCGGCCAGAACGCCATCCACCAAACCCGTGAATTTCATCAGGCTGTGGGGCTTACCGGATTGATCATCACCAAACTGGATGGAACAGCCAGAGGGGGGGTTGTTGTCGGAATCGTCAATGAATTCAACATTCCAATCCGGTTCATCGGATTGGGAGAAGGGGTGGAGGACCTGCGGCCTTTTGACGCGGCGGCATTTTCCGCCGGGTTGCTGGAGTAACCCCTGCCTGGGGATTGGGAGGAAACCGGAGGGAGTCAGGGGGATGGGAAAAAAACGAGTTATGCAGAGGCCTCATGGCATCCAGGTCATTCCCTTCCCCCGGTCCGATAAGGCAGCCGCCCTTGATATACAGTCGGAAGCGCCTATATGGCGGAGCCTACATCCAGATTTTCAAACCAATCCTGAAACTGCTTCACATCCCCATCCCGAAAAATAGCCCCATGCTGCGGGCACATCAGGGTGATGTTTAAATCCCGGACCCGGTGGACCCACTTGTTTTTGGCTTCGTTGGACGGCATCCACCGTTTGTGGAATCCGGTCATGAACTGGGTGTGTTTGGAAAAATTGGATACAAAAATATCGGTGAGACTGGGAGGGAGCAATGCCGCTCCGATATCCCCCGAAAACAACACCTTGGCGGTGGGATCGTAGAGGGAAAAGTTCCCCGAAGAGTGGCAATAATGGGCGGGAACCAGTGTCAGGTCGTTGCTGCCGCCCAGGGAGAAGGTCATTCCCTCATCCGGAATGGACTTCAACACCCTCCCCCCCCCAAAATGGGGGATAAAGGTTCCCCAGACCCAGGGCACATACACCTCTATGTTGGGCAAAAGCCCAAACCAAAGGGCCAGGGACGAAATGATATCCGGGTCCTGATGGGAGGCGAATATGGTGGTGATTTTTTCCAGCTCTATTTCCCGGGAAAGGGTGGATACCATGGAGGGAAAGGTTTCAATCCCCCCCGGGTCCAAGAGCATCCCTTCGCCGTTATGAACGATCAGATATTGGTTGGTGTCTATGATCGTATCGGATTTGTTGGGATCCCGGCCCAGGTAAACCCAGCGGCGGGCGCCGTCATTGTATAATTCGTGGCTAATCATGCGCTTATTCTCTTCTGGAAGTTATAGGAGCGGATGGGGGTTTCCAGGGGTTGCAGGTTGGCATGCAGGTCCACCAACTGATTGATGGCGTTGGTTTCAACCAGGGTGATTTGACGGGCCATCGCCCGGATGTTGTTGGACAACACCGGGATGTTGGATTTGGCAAACCCGGTCCAGGAGGCTTCCACCAAGGCGGTAATGGCGATGAGATTGATTTGTTGAACGGCCACCCAGTTGATTTTGTCCACCAATTTGGCCAGCTTTCGGTAATACTGAAACAATCGTTCAAATTCCTCTATCATTTCACTCCGCGTGGAAAGGATCACATTCCAAATGGTAAATTCCGGGGTGTTCTTTTGAAACAGGCTGTTTTGGTACTGTTTTTCGGCCGGGGATTCTTTAAGCCAGTCTTTGCTTTTCATCAGGTCATAGGCCAGCATGGAAATAGAGGTGGATTTGTTTTGGGATGTGTAAAACAGAGCTCTGTTGTAAAAGGCGATCTGATTTTCCATCTGCTGGCATTTGGAGGCGCTTTTGGCCATTTCCCAGGCCGAATGGGACACCTCGTTTAAAATGGACTCCAGATCGGTTACAATGGTGTTCAATTCCTTCACCAAGGCACTGAAAGAGCCGCCCCGCATATGGAGGTTGTCCACGGTGAACTTGGAATTGAAGGCCAGATATCTGGTTTTCCGAATGAGGGGTTTGATCAGGGAAAGGTTGTGCTGGATATTCAGCGTTCTTTTGTTGATATCGCTTACATTGTAGCTGTTTTGCGTCATATTTTCACCGGTTGCGGCCATCATCGCACGGAGCCCCTTTGGCGGGCCGTCCGTTTTGCGAATTCAACCCTCCAAAGGAATGTGCCAGGCAAATTGTTGGAACAAGGGAGATTTGCAAGATTCACCCCTCAGCCTGGGGTTCCTTAAAACTTCTTTCACTTTAACGGTTTCAAAAAAAAATGGTAATCTTAAAGTTAGGGGGTTACAGGAGCGGGATGCTTTCCTTCAAAAAGGGGGGTGAGGCCCGCGATGGTTCCTATGGTTTCTGTTTTATTACACGTTCAATCCATTCCCTGGGTTTCCTGGGTCATCCCGTTTTTATTGAATAGGCGCCACCTCTTTTGAGGCCATGTTTTATTTATGAAGACAACTTTTCTGGCGGATCGGTTTAAAGGGCGCGGTCCGTTGATCAATATCGTGTTGGATGGGTGGGGGATAGGGTCCCACAATGGGGGAGATGCTGTTTTTTTGGCCCGCACCCCCAACATGGACCGGCTGACGGATCGTTTTGCCCACTCCTCTTTGTTGACCCATGGGCCGTATGTGGGCCTTCCATCTATCAATGACATCGGCGGTTCTGAAGTCGGCCACCTGACTTTGGGGGCGGGAAAAACCTTTCCCCAGGGGCCGACCCGCATCAAAGAGCTGATAGACAAGGGGGAATTCAGCCGGGGGGAGGTGTTGAACCGCCTGATAGATCAATGTCTTGAAAAATCATCCGCCCTGCACCTGATCGGGCTGCTGTCTGATGGCAGCGTCCACAGCCATATCTCCCATTTCTATACGGTGATCAACCTGGCTGTCCAAAGAGGGGTGACCCGGCTGTTTGTGCACGCCCTGCTGGATGGCCGGGATGTGCCGTATCAATCGGCCCTGGAGTACATTGAACCCCTGGAAAACCGTTTTGAGGCCATCCGCCGGAATCACCCGGGATGGGATTACCGGGTGGCCAGCGGGGGAGGCCGGGAGGTGATCACGATGGACCGGGATACCAACTGGGAAAAAGTGCGTCTGGGATGGCAGGTCCATGTCCATGGCCGGGAGGGCGCCCATTTCAGTTCTGCCGCCGAAGCTGTTCAAACCTACAGGGCAGCCAATCCGGATATGGCGGACCAGGAAATCACCCCATTTGTGGTGGTGAAAGACGGCAAACCGGCGGGCCCCATCCAGGATGGGGATTCGGTTATTTTTATGAACTTCCGGGGGGACCGGGCCATGGAGTTTTCCCAGGCGATGGTGTTGGATGATTTCAAAGGGTTTGACCGGGGTCGCCGCCCAACCGTGCTGTATGCCGGGATGATGGTGTATGATGAAGACACCAATATGCCTCCTCTTCAGTTGATGCCTCCCGCCAGTGTGGATAACCCGTTTGGAAGAAGGGTTTTGGAATTGGGGATGGACCAGTTCAGGTTGGCGGAAACCCAGAAATACGCCCATGTGACGTTTTTTTTCAACGGGGGATACCGGGAGCCCCTGGACCCCAAAAAAGAGACCTACCACCTGATTCCTTCCGACAGGATTCAATCCTATGCCGACGCCCCGGCCATGAAGGCGGCCGATATCGCCAAAAAAGCGGCTGATTTCATCCGCAGCGGCCGGTTTCAATACGGTCTGATCAACTTTGCCAATTCGGATATGGTGGGCCACACGGGCAATCTGGCGGCGGCCATTCAGGCGGTGGAGGCGGTGGATGGTGCCTTGGGGATTTTGCTGGAGGCGGTGGAGGCGGTGGATGGACTGGCGTTGATCACAGCTGACCACGGCAACGCAGATGAAATGGTTTCCTACAACCCGGTAACCAAAAAAACTGAACCCAACACCCGCCATTCCATCAATCCGGTTCCGGTGGTGATTTTTGATCCCCATTACCGGGGGCCGGAGGATTACACGCTTTTGCAACCGGATAAAGACCATCCAAACACCTTGAGCATGGTGGCCGCCACCAATTTTATTCTGCTGGGGCGTACACCACCGGATGACCTGAACCGCCATTTGTTTACCTGATTCATCCCAACCAAGGACGCTCCATGGAAACCATCGCCGATTTGGCTGTCAACAACTTGAATCTGTTGCGGGAAAATCCCTACCCGGGACGGGGGATTGTGCTGGGAAAAACCCAAACCGGGGATGAAATAATCCAGGTTTACTGGTTGATGGGACGCAGCGATAACAGCCGCAACCGGGTGCTGGAGGCGATGGGGGGAGAGGTGCGGACCAGGGCGGCGGACCCGGTCAAACTGTTGGACCCGGCGTTGGTGATTTACACTGCCATGCGGGAACTTCCCGGCCGGTTTATGGTATCCAATGGGGACCACACCGATACCCTGTGGGATGGCATCCAACAAGGGGCCACGTTTGAGGAGGCTCTGAAAACACGGGTTCATGAGCCGGATGACCCCAACTGGACCCCCCGCATCGCTGGAGAAATCCGTTTGAACGGCAGGGAGGCCGCGGGGTGTCTGGCGGTCATTTCAGCGGACCCCTTCAACCCCCAACGGTCCATTCACCATTTTTATCATTATGGGGGGTTTCAGGGGGGGTACGGTTGGTGCGTCACTACCTATCGGGGGGATGGCAATCCTTTGCCTTCTTTTCAGGGAGAGCCGCTGCTGATCCCTCTTTATGGGGATATGGAGACCATCGCGGATTCCCTTTGGGAGGTGTTGAACCCCGAAAACCGGATTGCCCTGGTGGTCAAACAGGTGAACCCCGCCACCGGCAAATCAACGGTAACGTTGCGAAACCGTTACACGGCGGTGGATTGACAGGTTGAGGCCTCTGCACAACTCGTTTTTTCCCATCCCCCTGCCCCCTTCCCAAAGGGAAGGGGTTGATATGATTGGGGGCCTGCGGCCCCCAATCCCCCGCGAT
>JAOUFO010000275.1 GCA_029858165.1 Deltaproteobacteria bacterium
GACGACCGGCAATACCGCAAACTGGGGGGAACCCTGCAACATGTGCTGGATGGCATCCTGCGGGTGTTTCAGGCGGGAATGTGGTTGGAAATCGTCACCCTGGTGGTGCCGGGGATGAATGATTCCGCCGATGAACTGCGCCGGATGGCCCGGTTTATCGCCGGGGTGTCCAGGGATATTCCCTGGCATGTCACCGCGTTTCACCCGGATTACCACATGCGGGACACCCCCCCCACCCCCCCGGCCACTTTGATGAGGGCCTATGAAACAGGCCGGGAGGAAGGGTTGAATTTTGTGTATGCCGGAAACCTGCCGGGCAGGGTGGGCAACACCGAAAACACCATCTGCCCCCGCTGCGGGGAGGTTATGGTGGAACGGTTCGGCAACAGGGCGGTGAGCATCCATTTGCGGGGGGGGTGTTGCCCCGGTTGTCAAACGGCCATCCCCGGCCGGTGGGAGGGATAACCCCGGGGCTGGAAAACAAACAGTTTGGAAAATCCCTTCGCTGAAAAACCTTTTGCTGAAAACCCCGGTATTGAAAAACAAACGGTGTTGGAAAAACAAAAAATGGGGGCTTTTTCCTTTCAAAATTTTCAGCTAGTGTATGGAGGCCGCCACCAAATCGGCCTGAAAACCGGGCCAACAGGGTTGTTTCTGGGATCCTGGGCCTGTGTATCCGCCCGGATTTCTTGCAAGGGGACATTAAGGACAGGTAGCAACCATCCAGACGGCGGCAGGCAAAGCAACAGCAAATCAAGCAGTGCCAATACGGTAAAGAACACCCAAGAAAGCAACACCGCAGGGAAGCAACACCACAAGGCAGGCAGCCATCATGGGCGGCGGAAGGGGCAAACCCCCGTTGCCACAATCTGACACCACCTGTTTTTTCTTAGAACGGCGTCCACCTCCGCATGGAAAGTTCATCGGAGCAGGGGGGGCTCCCACAAGAAAAGTCCCAGGAAAAGGGCGATTTACCCATGAGCTATCCGCTTCACAGAGCAGTAGGGGTTCGTCTGGCCCAAATGGTGGGATTGGCCGTGTTTTTGGCGTTGGTGTTTCTGATCCTTGCCGGGGGGTCCCCTATCCCCAGCCCCGTGTTAAAAATGGAGGAGGTCGCCCAGCCCACCAAGGATACCAACCCGTTTTCCCTGATCGCCCTGCACAAACGGCTGCCTGCAAAGGCCATCGCCAAGGTCCAGCGGTTTGTCCATTACTACGGCAGCGACCACAAACGGGGATTTGAAGGCTCCCTGGCCCGGTCCACCCGGTACATTGAGCCTTTCCGCAAAATTTTCCGCCAAAACGGCCTGCCGGAAGAACTGGCCTACCTGCCTTTGATTGAAAGCGGTTTTGACCATACCGCGGTTTCACCGGCCAACGCGGTGGGGGTATGGCAGTTTATGGAAGCCACCGGCAAACGGTTTGACCTGGATGCCACCCAATGGGCGGACCACAAGCGGGACCCGCTTCAAAGTGCCCAGGCGGCGGCCAGGTATTTAAAATATCTGTATCAGATGTTCGGCAACTGGGAACTGGCCCTGGCCGCATACAATGCCGGTGAGGGATCCGTAAGACGGCAAATCAAAATCAATAAAAAAGAACACAAACCCACCCGGTTTTGGGACCTGGACCTGCCCCAGGAAACCCAGGGGTACGTGCCGGCTTTTCTGGCGGCGGTCATCATCGCCAAAAATCCGGGAGCATTTGATTTTCACCGGATTCCCTTTCAGCCGGAACTGGTGTTTGACCAGATCAAGGTTCATCCGGGAACCTCCCTGGCCCAACTGGCCGGCCAAATGGAAATTTCCCTGGAAGACCTGCTGGAACTAAACCCCTCCCTGTTATCCGGGATGGTCCCCCCCACCGGCGAGCCTTACCTGCTGCGCATCCCCAACGGCATGAAAGCCAAGATTCCGGGCAAACTGGGCAGCGGCAAACCCGGACGGGACTGGATGCTTTACCCCATCACCAAAAAAGAAACCCCGGAAGATGTGGCCACCTTCCTGCGGGCCAAATCCGCCTCCATCCTCAAAGTCAACCAACTGCGCTCCAACCAGGAGCTTCTTCCCGGTCGGTTTCTGATCATCCCCCTGTAAAACCCGCGGTGCCGTGGTTCCTTTTGGGTCTTGCCCCTGTTGATCCCTTCTGCCTTGGCCCCGAAAGGGGGGCGTGGGGGGGCTTGCTCTCCCGCATGTTTTTGGCTGTTGGCTGGTTGCACTTCTTTTGGGGTTCTTGTCCAGCGGTTCACCACCGCAAAACAGCCCTCTCCCCCCGCCCTATCGGGCACCCCCCTCCCCATCCAGGGAGGGGGCAATAACCTTCTACATTTCAATTTTATCAACCAACCGGAATGCCGCAAAACCACAAGCCGAATGGATGGGATTCAATCAAACAAGCACGACCTATCCCCTCCCTGGATGGGGTGCCTGCCGTCAGGCAGGCGGGGAGAGGGCGGTTTAGCGGTCGAAATATGCGACCGGGGAGAGGGCGAGTCTTTTGGCCGGGCAGGTTGCACTTCTTTTGGGGGGTCATGTTAAAATAGGTTAGTCATTGTTTTTGCCCCAAATAGACAGGGAGCGGGATATGTTTTTCAGCCATAAGGGGGGGCCTGATTGGATAGAAACCCAGCTTGTTCGCCGGGGAATCACCGACCGGCGGGTGCTGGAGGCCATGGCCGCCGTGGACCGCGGGGATTTTATGCCCCCCACCCTGACCCGCATGGCCACCTATGATGGCCCGTTGCCCATCGGATGCGGCCAGACCATATCCCAGCCGTATGTGGTGGCTCTTTCACTACAAGGGCTGGCCTTAACCGGCAGCGAAAAGGTGCTGGATGTGGGCACCGGCTCCGGGTATCAGGCGGCCCTGCTGGCCCGTCTGGCAGCGGAAGTGTTTACGGTAGAGGCCCACCACCGGCTGTTTATCACCGCCAAACCAGCCCTGGAACGGGCCGCCGGGTGCCCCATCCACACCCGGCAGGGGGACGGCAGTCTGGGCTGGCCGGAAGAGGCCCCCTTTGACGCCATTGTGGTGGGTGCCCGCGCCCCTCGCCTGCCCCCCTCCCTGGCGGACCAACTGGCCCCCCATGGCCGACTGGTCATCCCTCTGGGGGGCGAAACCTCCCAAACACTCTACCGCATTCAAAAAAGGGCGGACGGCTCTCTGGATAAACTCCCTCTGGAACAGGTGGTGTT
>JAOUFO010000018.1 GCA_029858165.1 Deltaproteobacteria bacterium
GGGCCTGCTCGTTGACCACCCCCCCCCGGGCGGTATTGATCAGAATCACGCCGTCCCTGCATTTGGCCAGTTCATCGGCGCCGATCAAATTGGTGGTTTCTTTGTTTTTGGGCACATGCAGCGTCACCACATCCGCCCTGGCCAGCAGGGTATCCAGCCCCACCTTCTGGGCCTGATGGGCCTCAAACACATCATCTGAAATGTAAGGGTCATAAGCCAGCACCTCCATATCAAACCCATGGGCAAAACGGGCCACCCGGTGGCCCACGTTCCCCAGCCCGATGATGCCGATGGTTTTGCCCAACAACTCGGTTCCGGTAAACCGGTGACGCTCCCAATGAAGCTGAGCCATATGTTCATGAGCGGAGACCACCTTGCGCACGGCAGCCAGCAGCAGGGTCAAGGTCAGTTCCGCGGCGGAATTGGTGTTTTTGCCGGGGGTGTTGATGACCAGAATCCCTTTTTCTGTGGCGTAGTCAATATCAATGTTGCCCACCCCCACCGCGGCCCGGGCAATCACCTTCAGGTGTTTGGCCTTGTCTATCAATTCGCGGGTCACGTCGGTTTCTGATCGGTTGACCAGAGCATGGCATTCCCCCACCAGGGGCAAAAGGTCCTTGTAGGGCAGGTCCGGCCGGTAATCCACCTCAATATCCTTGGCCTCTCCCAGAATTTTAAGAGCCAAAGGGTCCAGGGAGCCGGTAATCAGCACTTTGTAAGTCATGGGTGGGGGGGTTCCTTGAAAAAGGGTTCCAGGCTAAAGTTTCGTTGAACCGGCATTGGCCCGGAAATTCAGGTGGACCAGGGGCCGGGCGGCCCCCGCCCCCGGTGTGTACACCGGGGGGTTAATGGGAAGGCAGTTGATCCAACCCCTGACGCATGGTGGTCATTTGGGCTTGCAGGCTGGCCATTTCTTCCCGGTTTTTTTGGATCACATTTTCCGGAGCTTTTTCTATATAAGCAGGGTTGTGAAGCTTGGCTTCCAGTTTGTCCAGTTTTTCCCGGGTTTTGCCCATTTCCCTGGTTAACCGCACCCGTTCGGCCTCCACATCTATCAGGGCCGCCAGCGAAACGAACACCTCAAACCCGGCCCCCACTCCGGTGGCGTATCCCTCCCGGCTGTTCATGGTGGAGACAAACTCCACCTGCTTCAACCCGGCCAGGGTGGTTATGGTGGTCCGTTCGGATTCCAACATGGCCTGTAATTCAGTATCCGCGGCCACCGCCGCATCCAATTGCTGCCTGGGTTTCACCTGATATTCCCCCCGCAGGGTGCGCAAAGCATCCACCACGGCAATCACCCGGGCGGCTTTGGTCAAAGCCGGGGGGTCCACCCAATCCTCCTTTCCCATGGGATAAAGCTGGACCATCAAATCCCCCGCCGGTCGGGGCTGCCCGTCTGCCTGGGACAGGTGGTGCCACAGCTCCTCGGTGACAAACGGCATCAGGGGATGGAGCAGCTTCAGGGAATCCCCCAGCACCTGATGTAGCACCGCCAGGGTTCGCCGGGCGGCATCGGCCCCTTGGTCCCCCAGCAGCACCGGTTTGGATATTTCAATATACCAATCGCAAAGTTCCCCCCAGACAAACTGATACAATTCCTTGGCCGATTCGTTGAAGCGGCGCAGTTCCATCAGCCGGTTCACCTCCCGGGCGGTCTCCTGACAGCGGCCCAGAATCCAGCGGTCAAACAACCCCAGTCCGGCCAGGCCCTCCAGGGGGGCGGGGGCACCCAGGCTGTCCACATGGCCCAGGTAAAACCGGGCCGCGTTCCAGATTTTGTTGATGAAGTTCCGGTATCCCACAATGGTGGCTTCCTGCAACACCATATCCCGCCCCATGGCCGTCTGGGCCGCCAGGGTAAAGCGCAGAGCATCTGCCCCGTACTGGTCTATCACTTCCAGGGGGTCAATGCCGTTGCCCTTGGTTTTGGACATTTTCTCACCGTGTTTGTCCCGCAGCAAACCATGCAGAAACACCTGGTGAAAAGGCACCTGCCCCATGAACTTCAACCCCATCATGGCCATGCGGGCCACCCAGAAAAACAAAATGTCGTACCCGGTCACCAGCACGGCGGTGGGGTAAAATGTTTTCAATTCCCGCGATTCCTCATCGGGCCATCCCATGGTGGAAAACGGCCACAACCCGGAGGAAAACCAGGTATCCAACACATCCTTGTCTTGTTCCACCGGACCGCCGCAGGAAGGGCAGGCGGTGGGGGCCTGCTCGGCCACCACTTCGGTTTGGCAGGGGTGGCAATACCATACCGGTATCCGGTGGCCCCACCACAATTGGCGCGAAATGCACCAGTCCTGAATGTTGTTCATCCATTCATAAAAGATTTTTTCCTGGTAATCCGGCAGCAGTTCAATGGTTTTGGATTCCACCGCCCGCACCGCATCCTGGGCCATTTGCTTTACATTCACATACCATTGCAGGGAAACCATCGGTTCCACCACCGTGGAACAGCGGGAGCAGGCCCCCACAGCATGGCGGTGTTTATCGGTTTTTTCCAGCAATCCCAGGCCGTCCAGGTCGGCCACCACCCGCTTGCGGGCCTCAAACCGGTCCAGCCCCCGATATGGTTGGGGCACCGATTGGTTGAGGGTGCCGTCCTGGTTGAGGATATTCACCACCTCCAGATTGTGACGCTTGCCCATTTCAAAATCGTTGGGGTCGTGGGCGGGGGTGATTTTGACCGCTCCGGTGCCGAATTCCAGGTCCACATAATCATCGGCCACCAGAGGAATCAACTTGTCCACCAAAGGCAGGCGCACCTGCTTGCCGATAAGGGAAGTGTAGCGGGGGTCCTGGGGATGGACCGCCACGGCCGCGTCCCCCAGCATGGTTTCGGGCCGGGTGGTGGCCACCGTCACAAATCCCGAGCCATCGGCCAGCGGATAGCGGATGTGCCACAATCCCCCCTCCCGGTCCGTATGGTTCACCTCCAGGTCCGAAATGGCGGTTTGGCAGCGGGGGCACCAACTGACCATCCGGTTGGCCCGGTAAATCAGACCTTCCCGGTGCAGGGTGACAAACACCCGCCGCACCGCATGGGAAAGCCCGTCATCCAAAGTGTAGCGGGTGCGGGACCAATCGCAGGATACCCCCAGCCGTTGCAACTGACCGGTAATCGTGGCCTTGGAATCCTCCGCGAATTGGCGGGTTTCCTCCAAAAAGGCCTCGCGGCCCATCTGCTCCTTGGTCAGCCCGCGCTCCCGCACCAAACGCTCCACCATCCATTGGGTGGCAATGGAGGCGTGATCAAACCCTGGAATCCACAGAGTGTTTAACCCCTGCATTCTTTTCCAACGAATCAGGATGTCCTGGAGGGTGTTGTCCCAGGCATGGCCCATGTGCAATGAGCCGGTCACATTGGGGGGGGGGATCACAATACAAAACGCATCTTTATCCGGATGGAAGGTGGGTTGAAACCGGTTGTTCGCCATCCAATGGCGGTACCATTTCTCCTCCATCCGGGCGGGGGAGTACTTGTCAAGCGCCATGCCGTCCTTCATCCTTCTTGATTTTCCTTATCATTTTTGGCACTTCTTCTTCCAAAGCTTTTCTCACGGAATTGGATATCACTTCTTCCAACACGTTGTTCAGTTTTTCCTTGGACAGGCTGTCCAGATAATGGTGGATGGGTTCATCAAAAGAATCCTCCTCCTGTGGCGGGGCCGACGGCGGGGCAGAGGCAAAATCATCGCCCCCCCCCCCAAAATCAAATCCGGAATCCAGGGTCCCTGTGTCATACCCTGCGTCATCCTCTGCCGAATCCAGGCCCTCGCCCCCTTCCGGCAATTCGTAAATCCCCACTGCCCGGGTGAATATCCGGTCTTCCTCAGGGGGGGCAAAATCCAGGGCGGCCACGCTTCCCAGGATGCCTTCATTGGCCAACACATCCTCCAACCGCTCCCCGATGGGGTTGGCCGAAATTTCCGCTTTCAGTTCATCAAACAACGACTCAAAGTCGTTGTCATCAGAAACCCCTTCCACCTCTGAAAGGTCAAAGTTGTGTTCCACAGCCGGGCCATTCCCCCCAAAATCCATGGAGGGGGATTCCATCGGTTCAGATTCGTCCCCGCCAAAGTCGGACAGAGGGGGTTCTTCATCCCCCCAAGAGGCGGGGTCCGATTCTTCCGTGCCGAAATCGTAGGATTCCATGTCCCCCTCAAGGGATTCCCGGCCAAATTGCGGTTCTTCCAAACTGACCGGCTCTTCAGTCACCATTTCAAGTTCTTCCTCTTCCCCGTGGGGTGGCTCCCAAACGGAAGGCTGGCTGTCCGGCTCAAAGGTGGGACCCTCCCCGAACACATTTTCACCGGGTGCCCCCACCTCAATGGCCAATTCCTCAGAGGATCCCTCCGCCAAACCGGCGGCCGGGGGTGAGTCCATCATCCCGGAAAGGCTTTCTTCCATTTCGTCCAGGCCGTCCAGGGTCTGCTCTTCCAACGCCCTCAACCCTTGATCCACCCCAAGCTCCCCCCCATCCTCCTCCAGGGCCATACCGTCTCCCTCTTCCAACCCAAAGGAAGTTTCCTCACTGGAGAAGGTAAAGCTTTCTCCATCCTCGGCTATTTTGATTTCCGCCGCGGGATGGTGCTCACCCCCAAACGCAAAAGGTTCTTCATTCAAAGAGGATTCCACTTCCTCAAACGGCTGGGGCTCTTCATCAAAGGCCGCAGGTTCTTCATCAAACGTCAGCCCTTCCTGGACCGCCTCCCCCAGCATTTCCTCCTGTCCGGAGGGGGCGTCTTCGGTCACAAACAGTTCCTGGGATTCCATATCGGAGGCCATCCGGCGCAGTTCCTCATCGCTGGGAGAAAACGTAACATCCATTTCCTCTTCCAGCGTTTCCTCACTGTCAAAAGCCGCATATTCCCCCGCGTCTATTTCTGCCGCCGGTTGGGGTTCCTCCCCGTATATCAGATGATCGGAAGCCTGAATATCCTGGGCCATTTGCCGCAATTCATCGTCGCTGGGGGAGAACGAGGTATCCACCTCCAAACCCTCCTCTGCTTCCGTTTCATCCGCCACTTCCGGAAACATCCGGGATCGTTCCTCCTCCGATATGGAAAGGGCCGGCTTCATATCCACCATCCGGCGGATGGCCGGGGGAACATCCTCATCTTTTTCCGGCCCTTCATCCATCAGGTTCTCGCTGCCCAAATCGGATTCAAACAGGCTCACCCCCTCTTCCATTTCCTGCCCCAACGACTGATAATCCAGAGCCCCTTCGCTTAATTCCACATCCACCCTTGATCCCGGACCCGGTTCCCGGTCGGCGTCCATCCCGGAATCAAAGGATTCCGCCAAAGGTTGGTCCAGCCCCCCGGAGGCAAACCCCTCTTCCATCCCATCCCGGCCAAACCCTTGGGAATCCTCCCCCCACACCTCGGAAGCCACCTGTTGCGGCTCCTCAAATTCACCGGCATATCCCTCATCCATTCCAAGGGTGGATTCAAATCCGCCGCTTTCATCCGGCAATTCCCCCCCCGGGGCAACCCAATCGCCCGATTCTTCAAACCCCTGGGTTTCGGTGGACTGACCGTGTAGCTGCGATTCGTCAAAATCCTCCCCATGCAAAGGCATATCCCCATGGAGAGAATCCGGCAGGGCCTCATCCTCCGCCAAAGTGGAACCGGCCAAAAACCCGGCAGCCCCTTCTATTTCCAACTCGTGGGTAAAGTCCACATCGGGGATATCCTCCCGCACATCCTCCTCCGGCTCATCATTCAGCAACCCCAGAACATCCGGATCCAGCACCTTTACCCCGGCCAGGGGGTGGGGGGTGTCTTCGGTCATGGAGCCTGACTTCCGGTATTCCGAGGATACCCCTAAAAAATCTGGAAGGTTTAAGAACTTGGAAACCTGCTGTTGGAGATCCCCCGCCTCAAACGGTTTGCGGATCACCCCGGAAAGCTGAAGCTGGTTCAGCCTGGCCTCGGTTATTTTGTCTCTGGAATTGGCCAGCAGGATCCGGGGGACAGAAGAAAGAGCGGGGTCCCCGATAAATGCGTTGCAGATTTTATAATCCCGGCTCTGATCTTCGTTGCTGATCAGGATCAGGTCCGGCCGCACCAGCCGGGCTTTGGCCAGATATTGATCCGGCTCAAACTCATGGTGCAGGGATATCCCCTCCATATCCAGCGAGGAGGCCACCAGCCCATGGACAATCGAATTTTCTTCCAAAATAAGAATCGACTTGTTCATTGGGGTGTTTCCTCCATGGAATGTTGTATTTTTTTAACAAAAATTTGTTTTTTTCCGGCAATATACATAGATAAAACGCTTTGTCCTAAAAAACAAGGAAAAGAGAAACCTAAAAAAGGGTGCTTTAATGAAGCTTCCCTACCAAAGAACCCTCCCCCGTTATATTGCCCGGAGTTTCCTAATAAATCTAGGGATCACCCTCCTTTTTCTTACCATGCTGTTGCTGGTGACCAGCCTGTTCGGCCAGATAGACCGGATATTCTCCAGTTTAGACGGGTTTGTGGGATTTTTGGTAAAAACCGGTCAGACATTGCCCTCCTTTGTGGAAATGTTGCTGCCGATGACGGTGCTGTTTGCCACCCTGTTCACGTTTTCCGGTTTCAGCCGCACATCAGAATTGGTGGCCATGAAAAGCATCGGCTTCGGACCGGGAAAAATGTTGGCTCCGTTGCTGATGCTGATGCTGCCGGTGGCCCTGCTGGCTTATTTCAATCAAAACTATCTTCATGTGTGGGTACAGCCTTCCGATGAAGGACGCCAGGAAATAAACATGGAGCGCCACCAATGGCAGGCTTTGGGAAACCGGTTGTTTTATTTTGATAAAATCAACATGGCCAAAGGCGCCGTCAGCGATGTGCATATTTTTCACTGGCGGTCAGCCCCCTCTGCCATCCAGGAGATAGACCTGATTGAAAAAGGACACCGGGAGGAAAACACCTGGCTGTTTGAATCGGTAAGAACCCAAAAACTGGATAAAGGCCTCTGGTGGATGGAACGTATCCCATCCCGGGTGGTTCCCGATGAGGCCTTTCCAAATATCTTCCGGCCCCTTAAATTGGATGCCCATCACACCCCTTTGGTGGACCTGTTTCTGGCCATCCGGGAACTGGAACGGCAGGGAAGGTATGTTGCCTTTTACCTCCAGGAATGGTATGCAAAGTTTGCATATGCTTACACTTTATTCCTAATGGTGGTGCTGGGCGCCTCCCTGACACAGTCGCATATTCGCAGAGGAAAAGCCGGGGGGGAGGTGATGCTGACCATTTTTTTGGGGGCATCATTCTGGATCGGAAACGAAATTTTTCAGATGCTGGGCCGGGGGGGGTACTTAACCCCGCTGCTGGCCGCCTGGGCCGCCAACCTGTTGTTCAGTGTGGTGGCGCTGACCCTGTTCGCCAGAATCCGATAGGCCCCACAGCCAAACCCCGGTGGGGGCTATACAGCCCTTGGCAGAAATCCAGCCCAGTGGCTTGATTTTTGCTAGCTTAAGCAGTGTACACCATAGCGGTTGCCCCCCCTTGAAACCATGGAGGTCCAGGGGCGGGACCCAACAAAAGGGTGAGGCCGTACACTGACAACCCAGGATGAATCAACCCGGGGACCGGATCGTCAGGCCGTCAAACATTCGGAAAAGGGGAATCCCCCACGCAAACCGCCAATGGTTTAACAGGGAAGCGCGCCAGTGGGACAAATATTCAACGGTAAAGAAATCTACGCCATAGGAGGCGGCAAGGGAGGGGTGGGAAAAAGTTTTATTTCCGCCAATCTGGGGGTATTGCTGGCCAAAAACAAGGGCCGGGTGCTGCTGGTGGATGCGGACCTGGGGGGGGCCAATCTTCACACCTGCCTGGGGATTCCGGCGCCTGCTGTCACCTTATCCGATTTTATCGCCAACCCCTCCATGCAGATTCAGGATGCGATTGTAACCACTCCTTACGAAAATCTGCAATTGTTAAGCGGAGGGCAGGATGTCCTGGCCAGCGCAAATCCAAAATACACCCAAAAGGCCAAAATCCTGCGGGCCATTCAATCCATCCAGGCGGATTATGTGATTTTGGACCTGGGTGCCGGAACAAACTACAACACCCTGGATTTCTTTTTGATTGCGGACAAAGGGGTGCTGGTGGTGATCCCGGAGCCTACCTCGGTGGAAAACGCCTACCGGTTCATCAAAAGCGCCTTGTACCGACGGTTGTCCCTGTTGGCGGGGGACAGCCAAACCAAGGCGGTGATAGAAAAGGCCACGAAAAACAAAAATGACCTGGGCATCCGCAACCCGGCGGAACTGGTCAGTTATGTGATGGAAAGCTCCCCCGAAACCGGGGTTCTGTTGCGGGAAGCCCTCAATCAGTTCCGGCCCAGGATCATTCTGAATCAGGTGCGCTCTCTGGCCGATATCCGGATTGGGTTTGCCATGCAAAGCGCCTGTTTAAAGTATTTCGGCATCCATATGGATTTTATCGGCTACCTGGAAGTGGATGACCATGTTTGGAAATCCATCCGCGCCCGACAACCGGTGGTGATCAACAACGGCGGAAAAAGCTTCCGAGGGCTGGAATCCATATCCCACAACCTGATGAATGATTTTCAGATGAAACCGGAATAGCATTCCATAACCCTATTCGGCCCAACCAAGCCTGGCAATGAAATCGCAAAAATCACAAACCTATTACGAAATCCTGGGGGTATCCCCTCATGCCTCTCAGGATGACATCAAAAAAGCCTACGATCTGTCCAAACAGACTTTCGCCAAGGATTCCCTTGCCACCTATTCTTTGTTTACCGACACCGAAAACCAGGAGATCCTAAGTCTGATCTCCAAAGCTTACCAAACGCTGTTCAATGCCAACCTGAGGCGGGACTACGACAGCCTGTTGGCCAGAGAGAACAAAAACAAGGGGGCCGCCCCCAAAGAAAAAGAAAAAAAGATCAAAGACGGGGCGGAAAAATCAGCCAACTCCGGACCATCGGCTTTTGCCGAAAACCCCAAGGCCCCTCAACCGGCGGCAGCCCCTTTCCATCCAGAGTCCCACAAGTCGGAAAACCCAAATTCCTTCAGCATGGATGAGTTTACCCAAACAGTCACTGAGTTCTCTGGAGCGGCCATTAAAAAAGCCCGAATGATGCACGGCATCAGTCTGGATGATCTGGCCGATCAAACCAAAATCCGCAAAACCTACCTGTCATATATTGAAAACGAGGAATTCACCTTTCTTCCGGCCTTTATCTATGTAAGAGGTTTCGTGAAGTTGATGGCCAATGCACTGTCCCTGCCCGCGGATCGGGTTTCTTCCGATTACATGGCCCGCTACAATAAAAAAATGTCCCCCCAGGATGCCCCCCCCACCCCCTGAAGAAGTGCAACCAGCCCGGCTATAGCCGCATGGAGGCGAAGCCGACAGGGGGATGCCGGTGCTGGTTGCCGGACAGAGCGCAAAAGAAAGGCGGCGCAAGCCTGCCCTTAAGGGCAGCAAGGCCCCTGGCGGTGCTGAAGCCCCCCCCAAGTGCAATCCCCCCGGCGGTCAGCAGGGATTCAAAGGCCGTTATGGTCGTAAATGCAGGAAACCCCGAAGGGAAAAAATTGGGGCAGGGGAAAAACAGACCGATGAAGAATGGCCGGTGAAGAATGATTGGGGTTGGAAACAAAGAGGAAGGGAAGAAGCCTTCAATAAGCCGGGTTCTGTTCCCCCTTTAAGAAAGGGGGCCGCGACCATTTATCTGGGACGGATGTTGCCATCCGCCTCTAGCATCCTACCCGACGGCTGGGCGAGCCACCCTTATCGCCGTCTTATTTGGACTTGCTCCGAATGGGGTTTACCCTGCCGACCCTGTCACCAGGGCCGCGGTGGGCTCTTACATTAAGGCCCTTGGCCCCCACCTTTTCACCCTTGCCTGTAAACAACCCCATAAAGGGTTGCCCCATCGGCGGTCTATTTTCTGTGGCACTTTCCTTAAGGTTGCCCCCACTGGCCGTTAGCCAGCATTCCGCTCTGTGGAGCCCGGACTTTCCTCCGTCACCTCAAGGGCGGCGGCGGCCGCGTTTCGGGCTTCTTCCCATCTCTCTTTATACCCCCACAAGGGTAGCACACAAACGCCATGCCGCTCAAGCCGCATTGCAATCAGGCGGGGGAACAGGCTCCCCCCGGAACCCGGTCACTTTGGTGTTTTGGCCCAAACCCTGACCGGAAGCCGGGTTTCCGTGCCCCTGTGAACGCCTTGAGGCCTCTGCAAAACTCATTTTTTCCCAAACCCCCGCTTTTTTATCAAAACAGGTTGGATGGGAGTTTCCCCGCCATTGGGCCAGGCCATCGGCCAGGCAGGGAACCGTTCTGCCCCCTGGGGGGACAGACGGATGGTCCTTCTGGTGCTGGTTTCCCCAACGGCGCATTCAAGCCCCAGAGGGGGGGCACGGCATCCAGGGATTGTGGGTCGGATTCCAACCCCTGGCGGTTGTTATTCCGCCAGGGCTTCCGCCACCACCTCCACAATGTGTTTGGCCCCCGTTCGGTGCGGTGGGCAATTTGCTGGCGGCAGGAGATGCCGTTGGCCACAATCAAGGCATCCGGTTTGGCCCGGCGCACGGCGGGCAGCAACCGCAGTTCGCCGATTTTCACGCTGAGGGCGTAATGCTCTTTTTCGTAGCCAAAGGCCCCCGCCACCCCGCAACAGCCGGATTCTATCTCCTTGGGAGCCAACCCCGGCACCGCCTTTAACACCGCCAGGGAGGGCTGGCTGCCCACCAGGGATTTTTGCATACAGTGGCCGTGTAAAAGGGCTTCTCGTTCCAAAGTGGAGGGTTTGAACCGGAGTTTGCCTTCCCCGATCAGTTTTTGGATGAACTCATCCATGGTAAAGGTATGATCGGCCACCAGATTGGTATCCGCTCCGGGCAGCAGGTCCCGGTAATCATCCTTTAAGGTGAGGATGCAGGAAGGCTCCACCCCCACAATGGGGATTCCCTGCCGGGCAAATTCTGCCAACACCTTGATGTTGTGTGCGGCATTGTGTTTGGCCTGTTTCAACATCCCTTTGGAGATAAAAGGCCGTCCGCAGCATTTTTTATCGGGAAGCACCACCCGGTAACCGGCATGTTCCAGAATTTCCACCGCCGAGCGGCCCAGGTAGGGGTAGTTGTGCTCCACAAAGGTATCGTGAAACAGAACCACCGTGGGTCGTTCGGCGTATTGGGCCGGGGTCCGGCGCTGGCGGAACCACTTGGAAAACCGCCGCCGCACAAAGGGGGGCAGCTTGCGATGAATCGTGATGCCGATGGCGGATAAAGCCAACCGGGACAGGATGTTGCCCGCCATCAGGTTGGAAAACGGGGCGAAGGCCGATCCCATCCGGGACAGAAACCCCACATGGCCGAATATCCGGCTGCGCAGGGGGGTGCCGTGGACCAGTTGGTACTGAAACAGAAATTCCTGCTTCAGTTTGGCCATATCCACCTGGGATGGGCATTCTGTTTTGCAGCCTTTGCATTGCAGGCACAGATCCATCACCCCGTACATTTGCCGGGATGTCAGGGTCTTTTTATCCGCCTTGCCGGAGATAACGGCCATCAGGGCGTTGGCCCGCCCCCTGGTGGAATGGCGGTCTTCTCCCGTGGCCTGAAACGACGGGCACATGATGCCTTCCGTTTTGCGGCATTGGCCATTGCCGTTGCACATTTCCAGTTCGGCCCCCAACCCCCCGTTGCGGGAAAAATCCAAAAAAGTGGGAATTTCCACCCGGGTTTGATGATAGCGCAGGTTTTGGGTGGGGGCGGGGGCATTGACCACTTTTCCGGGATTCATCAGGTTTTCCGGGTCAAAGGCCGCTTTGATTTCCCGGAATGCCTGATACAGTTTGGCCCCGAACATTTTTTCGTTCAGCCATGAGCGGGCCAGCCCGTCCCCATGTTCGCCGCTCATGGCCCCCCCGTAGGATTGGACCAGGCTGGAAACCTCATCAAACAGGACCATCATTTTCTTTTGGTCGGCCGGTTTTTTGAGGTTTAGAAACGGACGGATGTGAATGCACCCCACGGAGGAATGGCCGTAAAACCCGGCTTTGGTGCCGTGTTTTTCCATAATGGCCTGAAAGTCTTTTAAATAGGCGGGCAGTTTTAAGGGGTCCACCGCGGTGTCCTCCACAAAGGCCACCGGTTTGGCCTCTCCCCGGGTGCCCATCATCAGCCCAAGCCCCAGCTTGCGAAAGTTCCATACCTGGGCCTGTTGGGCCGCATCCACCGCACGCACCCAGGCAAACCCCATTTTATTGCGGCGAAGGTGTTGTTCCAGCCGGGTCAGCTTATCGGTCAGTTCCTTGGCGTTGTCAGCGTAAAACTCCACAATCAGCAGGGCATCAGGGTTGCCTTCCAAAAACCCGGTTTTTCCCTTGAGGGCGGGGGAGGTGAGGGCCTGACTGATGATGGAACTGTCCACCAGTTCGGTGGCGGAAGGTTTGTGCTCCAGCACCACCTGATTGGATTCCACCGCGGATATCATGTCGTGAAACAATATCACCAGCAACCCCTTGATTTTGGGAGCCGGTACAATGGAAAGCTTCAGGGCGGAAATCACCCCCAAAGAGCCTTCAGACCCCACCAGCAGGCTGGCCAGATTCATACCGGGGCCTTTGGTCAATTCATCCAGGTTGTATCCGCTTACCCGGCGCATGATGTTGGGGAACCGGGCCTTCACCTCATTCTTGTTTTCCCTGGCGATCCGGAGGGTCTCCCGGTAAATGTGGCCTTCCAGGGTTTGCTCTCTGGCCCGGTTGTTCAGTTCGGTTTCATTCATCGGGCCAAACAGCACATGGGAACCATCGGCCAGGATGGCGTCCACCTCCATCACATGGTCCACCGTTTTGCCATACAAAATAGAGCGTGCCCCGGCGGAGTTGCTGCCCGCCATGCCCCCGATGGTGGCCCGGTTGCTGGTGGAGGTATCCGGCCCGAACAAAAAGCCGTGGGGGGCCAGAGAGCGGTTCAATTGTTCCTGCACAATGCCCGGCTCCACTTTTACCCACCGTTCCTCAATGTTCAACTCAATCACCCCCGTCAGGTGGGTGGAGGTGTCTATCACCAGGGCCTCCCCCACCGACTGGCCCGCCAGAGAGGTCCCCGCACCGCGGGCCAGCACCGGCACACGGTTGTGCAGGGCCAATTCCACCGCCATTTCCAGGTCGTCCCGGTTTTTGGGCACCACCACACCAATGGGCTCTATCTGGAACATGCTGGCATCGGTGCTGTACAGATGGCGGGTCAGGGCGTCAAAACGCACCTCTCCCTGAATTTTGTTTTTCAAGGCCTTGGCTATATCGGACATTTGTTTAAAAGCACTCCTGTGCGGGTGGCTTTCGCGGGGAAATTGGATGGGGGGCTTACGGGCCGCGGGAGGACCCCCGGGGCCGTTGCTTCACCCCTAGATTTTCATGTTTTCAATGGGATTTCAAAACAAAAGATGAGACCTCTGCATAACTGCCAAAATATCCCGTTTT
>JAOUFO010000276.1 GCA_029858165.1 Deltaproteobacteria bacterium
CAACGGCTGGTGGTGTTCAACAAAACATCCCTGGCGGACCCGGCTTGTTCCAGCTTATGGCAAGCCCATTTTGAATCCCGGGGGTTGGCATGTCTGTTTATGGATGCGGGCAATTCAAGGGACAACGGCCTGCTGGTCAAAAGGCTGGAGCAGATGTCCAAGCCTTATATGGAGGGGTTCCGCCGCAGGGGGATCCGTCCACCTTCTCCACGGGTGATGGTGGTCGGCATTCCCAACGTGGGCAAGTCCACCCTGATCAACCGGCTGGCTGGTAAAAAAAAGCAAACCACCGGCCCGGTTCCCGGAACAACCCGTTCTCTGAATTGGGTTTTGGTGAAGGAAAGGTTTCATTTGCTGGATTCCCCCGGGGTGATGCTCCCCCGCATTCAAACCGATGAGGACGCGTTTCGGTTTGGATGGATAGGAACCCTGCCGGACCATCTGGTGGGCCGGGAAAGAGTGGCGGCCTCCCTGCTGGACCATTTTTTACCCGCCCTTCCCGCCGGGCTTTTTGCCCATTATCAGCTATCCCTTCCCCCCGTGGGAATGAGCGGTCAGGCTGTGTTGGAATGGCTGGCCGGTCAAAAACAGGTGTTGAAAAAAAAAGGGGTTCCGGATACGGCCCGGATGGCGGAAATTCTGATGACAGACTTTCGGAAAGGGATTCTGGGCCGTTACACCTTGGAAATGCCGGGCCTTTGATCAATCTGCGGGAGTGAGAACCCACATTTCCCCGGAAGAGTCCTCCGGGGGATGGGAAAAAAGAGGTGTACCGAGGCCTCATCACTTGTGTTGCGGAGGGAATTTATCGTTTAACAGCAGCACCAGCGGGCTGGCCACAAAAATGGATGAATAGGTTCCCACCGCGATGCCCACCAACAAGGCCAGGGAGAAATCATGGATGATTTCACCGCCCAGGAAAAAGGTGGCCGTCACCACCAGCAGGGTGGTTCCAGAAGTGAGGGCCGTCCGGCTGAGGGTCTGATTGATGGACATATTGAACAAATCCGTCAAAGCCATTTTGGGAGAGCGGAGAACGTTGTCCCGGATGCGGTCCATGATGACGATGGTGTCGTTGATGGAATAGCCCGCCACGGTCAAAACGGCGGCCACCACGGTCAAGGTGATTTCCTTTTGGGTGAAAATGAATATGGACAACACAAACAACACATCGTGCAACAGGGCAAGGACAGAGGCCACCCCGTAACGCCATTGGAACCGGAACCATACATATAGCAAAATAGCCACCACTGCCGCCGCCACGGATTCCCAGGCGGCCTGTTTCAACTCATTTCCCACCTTGGGCCCCACCGATTCCACCCGGCGGATGGATATATCGGGATTCACAACCCGCAATGCGGATTCCACCTGTTTGGCCAAGCTGTCTGCTTCCTTTCCCTCTCCGGTGGATGAAATTCCGATTTCCTCGGCGGAAGCCAGGATGATCAATATCTCATTGTTCTCATCCCCCCCAAATGTTTGGAGGCTGAAACTGCCAAATTTACCCTCTCCCAAAGTGTTACGGATGCGGCCCAAATCAGGTTTTTGTTCAAACTGAACCTGAATGACGGTCCCCCCTTTGAAATCAACCCCGTAGTTAAACCCGCCCATGATGAAGTAAGCCACAATCCCGGCCAGATTGATGATAAGGGAAAAAGGGATAATGAATTTGCGATAACCCATAAAATCAATGTGGGTATCCGATTTGAAGATTTGCATGGTGAAGTTCTTTTTTTAAGTGAAAAAAGGTTCAGCCGGGGGAAATTGCGCTTACCCCGGGTGGATTGGGCCGCGATTGATTGAAAACGGGTTAGATGCTCAGTTTATCCAGATGGGGCCGCCTGAGGTAAAACAGTTCAAACAATATCCGGGTGACCACAATGGAGGTGAACATGCTGGCCAGGATTCCGATGGACAAAGTGACGGCAAACCCCTTTACCGGGCCGGAACCAAAGGCAAGCAGGGCAAACGCACCGAACAAAGTGGTCAGGTTGGAATCCAGAATGGTGCCAAAGGCTTTGTCAAATCCGGCCGCCACGGCATTTCGGATGTTTCCCGTGTTTTTAATCTCTTCGCGTATCCGTTCAAATATCAACACATTGGCATCCACTGCCATTCCCAGGGTCAGCACGATGCCGGCAATTCCCGGCAAGGTGAGCGTGGCCTGGAAGGAGGCCAGCACACCCAGCAACAAAAGAAGGTTAAACACCAGCGCCAAATCGGCGAAAATCCCGGATACTTTGTAATAAAAAAGCATAAATACCACCACCAGCAACCCTCCCACGGCGGTGGACAACAATCCCTGGCGGATGGAATCCTCTCCCAGAGTGGCCCCCACCGTGCGTTCTTCCCGGATGATGATGGGTGCGGGCAGGGAACCGGAACGCAGCACGATGGACAGCTCGGTGGCTTCCGCCATGCTGAACTGCCCGGAAATCTGGGCTTCCCCTCCGGCGATTTCTTCCCGGATGACCGGCGCGGATTGCACCTTGTCATCCAACACAATGGCCAGCCGACGGTTGACGCTTTGCCGGGTGATGCGGGCGAACCGCTCCTTGCCGATGGAATCAAACGATACCGATACGGTGGGCATGTTGTTTTGCTGGCTGATGTTCACCCTGGCGTCCCGAACCGTATCCCCGGTCAGCACCGCTCTTCTTTGCAGCACATAGGGTTCCCGGCTGATCAGGGTGTGGAGGATGGGGTCCCGTTTTTCCATAAACTTTACCACGTTTTTGGATGGGTCCATGGTGCCGGGGGTTCGCGAGTCCTCCACCAGGTAAAATTCCAATACCGCCTGGGTGCCGATGGTTCGGATGGCGGCATCCCGGTCTTTCAGGCCCGGCAATTGGATAAGCAGGTTGGTTTCACCCTGCCGTTGGATGGAAGGCTCGGAAACCCCCAGGGAATCCACCCGGTTGCGGATGACCTCCAACGCTTGGGAAACAGCATTCTTTTGAATTCGGTCCGCCTCGGAGGAAGGCAGAGAGAATTTGAATCCGTTGGGGCCGTTGGTTTCCCGGGAAAGAGAGGAGGTAAGCCGGGAGAAAGGCTCTTCGTTCCAGTTCACCACTTCACCGGCGGGTAAATCCACCTCAATGGAATCCCCCACTCTTTCCACCCGGTTGTAATTGATCAACTTGTCCAAAAGGGTGTCTTCCAATTCGGTGGCA
>JAOUFO010000277.1 GCA_029858165.1 Deltaproteobacteria bacterium
GGGGTCCGCCCCGGGCTTTTGGTCCGTGGTGTTTGGCTGCCGGGAGGGGGTGGAGGCGGTGCTGGGCAGGTTGTCCGCCAGGGGGGATGATATTCGCAAACTGGGGGTTCCGCTGACGGCGGTGGGGGTGCAGGCCGCCGATGCGTTGCGCCGGGCCGGGCTGCAACCGGCTTTGGAAACCCCCGGCCATTGCGGCCCCGCCTTGAAAGAAAATCAATTCTTTTTGAAAGGCCACCGGCTGCTGGTGATCACCGGGGAGCGGGGGCGTCCCGCTTTGATGCGGGAATTGCGTCAATTGGGGGCCGACCCCCTGGATGTGGCGGCTTACCGGGTGGAAACAAGCCTCCATTCCGTGGGAGAAACCGCCATGGGGGAAGGCTCTTTGGAAACCGACCTGGTGATTCTGCCCAGTTCCAGCGCCGCCAGGGCGTTGCTTTCCGGGGATTGGGTCGCCCACTTACAGCAGGTCCCCGCCCTTACCTACGGCCCCCACACCACCCAGGCGGCCAGGGATTTGGGGCTGGAACAGGTTCACCAGGCCGCGGATGACAAAACCGAAACCGTGGCGGCCCTGGCCCGCAGGCTTCTGGGGGAACAACCTCCAAAGGGGGATGCCCCGTGATGACAACACCCGACACCAAAACACTGGGCGCTAAAACACTGGGCGCCAAAAAAGGTCGTGCCAATAAAACCGGTGGCCAAAAAACCGCTCCCCAAAAAAAGGAACCCCGCCGGGGGCTGTTGATGGTGTACACCGGGGATGGAAAAGGCAAAACCACCGCCGCCCTGGGGATGGTGTTCCGGGCCTTGGGCCGGGGGTACAAGGTGGCGGTGGTGCAGTTTATCAAAGGCCGCTGGAAAACCGGGGAGCGGATGCTGGCCGAAACCCTGCCCGGCCTGGAATTCAAGGTGATGGGGCTGGGATTCACCTGGGACAGCGAGGACCTGGCCCAGGACAAAGCCGCCGCTCAATCCGCCTGGGAGGAATGCCGGGCCATCCTGCGGGAAAACCGGTGCGACCTGCTGATTCTGGATGAAATCACCTACACCTTTCAATACGGATTTCTGGATTTACCCCAGGTGCTGGAGGAGCTTTCCGCCCGGCCCCCAACCATGCACGTGGTGCTGACCGGACGGGGCGCCCCGCCGGAACTGGTGGCCCTGGCGGACCTGGTAACCGAAATGAAACCGGTGAAACATCCTTTTGAACAAGGCATTCCGGCCCAACCCGGGATAGATTTTTAAATGACCCCACCCCCCACCTCCACCTGGAACATCCCCCGGCTGGTGATTGCAGGCAGCGGCAGCGGCAGCGGCAAAACCACCCTGACCGCGGCCCTGGCCGGAGCGTTGCGGGCCGCAGGCCACACCCCGGCGGTGTTTAAATGCGGCCCGGATTACCTGGACCCCACCTGGCACGCCCTGGCAACCGGGCGGCCCTGCCACAACCTGGACGGCTGGCTGATGGGCCGCGAAGCGGTGCTTTCCACCCTGGCTTCCGGGTCCGCCGGGGCGGACATCATCCTGGTGGAAGGGGTGATGGGGCTGTTTGACGGAGCCTCCCCCCTGGGGGAGGAGGGGTCCACCGCCCAGATCGCCAAGTGGATTCAGGCTCCGGTGGTTCTGGCGGCGGATGCGTCCGGCATGTCCCGCAGTCTGGCCGCCCTGGCGGGGGGGTATGACCGGTTTGACCCCCACCTGCGGCTGGCAGGGGTGATCGCCAACCGGGTGGGCAGCCGCAGCCACCTGGATTTGTTGGCCCAGGCAATGGAATCCCCCCCGTTGCTGGGGGGGCTGCCCAAAAATCCACAACGGGCCTTTCCCTCCCGCCATCTGGGGCTGCACCCGGCCCAGCACCTTTCAGAGGGGGTGGCCGGTCTGGATTATTGGGCCGAAACGGCATCCGTCTGGTTGGATATTCCCCGGCTGACGGCCCTGGCCCGCCAGGCGGCTTCTTTGGAAATCCCGGCTTTGCCTTTGGCGGGTCCATCGGGGGAGGTTGGCCCCAAGGTGGTGATCGGGATGGCCCAGGATGAAGCGTTTCATTTTTACTATCCCTACAACCTGGATTTGCTGCGGATGGCCGGAGCCGAGTTGGTGCCGTTTTCCCCTCTGGCCGATGAAACCCTGCCCCCCCTGGACGGGTTGATTTTTGGGGGGGGATACCCGGAACTGCACGCCCCCCGGCTGGCCGACAACACCCCTTTGTGGACCGCTGTCCGGCGGCTGGCCGCCCAAGGGGCGCCGGTTTATGGGGAATGCGGGGGGCTGATGGCCCTTTCCCAGGCCATCATCACCCTGGATGGAACAGCCCACCCCATGGCCGGGCTGGTGCCGGGCCGGGCCAGGATGAGTGAGGAGCGTCAGGCCCTGGGGTATGTGGAGGTGGAAACCCTGGCCCCAACCCCCCTGGGAAAGGCCGGGCTGACCTTTCGGGGCCATCAGTTCCGTTATTCCCAATTGTGCGATCTGCCTGAACAGGCCCCCACCCGCTACCGGATTCAAAAAAAACGGGGCGGCCCCCCCCAGATGGAAGGCTGGGGTCAGGCCAATGTGCTGGCCTCTTATGTTCACGCTCACTGGGCCTCCAATCCCCGGCCAGCCCAGGGGTTGGTGGCGGCCTGCGTTGCCCACCGTCTGGCTTCCGGGAGAGGGTGACCCTATGGAACCGTTCGGGCAGAAAATGGAATCTTCCGGGGCGCAGACAGCCCCCCCCCGGCTGATTCTGGTGGGGGGCGGGGTAAAAAGCGGCAAAAGTGCCTTTGCCTTAAGGCTGGCCGCGGATTTGGCCGCCTGTGGCGGGGGGCCGACGGCCCCCAAGGTGTTTATCGCCACCGGTTATGCCGGGGATGATGAAATGGCCCGCCGCATCGCCCGCCACCGGCAGGAGCGGGGGGAGGCGTTCACCACCCTGGAACTGCCCCCGAAACAACCCCGCACCCTGCCGGAGATTCTGGCGGGATTGGACCAAACCCTTCCGGGAAACGCCAAACCGACAGTGGCGGTGGTGGATTGCCTGACCTTGTGGCTTTCGGCCCTGCTGTTGGAAGGAGAAAGCGCAGATGCCATTGCCCTGCATGTGGAACGGTTGGCGGCGGCGGCGGAAAGGCGGCGGGGGGCCACGGTGGTGGTGACCAACGAAGTGGGCATGGGGGTGGTGCCGGAATC
>JAOUFO010000278.1 GCA_029858165.1 Deltaproteobacteria bacterium
CGGATCAGTTCCACATACCCCCTGGCCAACCGGCTCAACAAAAAATGGGGAGAAAGGGCCGACATTCCCACCACCACCCCCATACCTGTGGCCAGAAATATCCCCCAAACCGAAACCCACACCGTATTGGCCAATCCGGCCGACAACACCTGCCAATAGGACGACCTTTCAGGAAGCTCCACCCAGGTTTCGGAGATGGAAAAACCGGCCTGTTGCCGCAAAAAATCAAAGGTGGGTGAAATTCCCTGCCGGGCCAGACCGTCCAGCATGTTGGATGCCATGACCGCCAACAACCCCGCCACCCCCAGGGCCAGGGCGGTTTGAACCAAGGCCGCGGTCCATTCAAAGGGGGGGCGCCGGGCAGGGTGCGGGTCAAGTGAATCCATGATAACTCCGTAAAAAAACGAGGGAAACGCCTGGGTGAGGCAACCGGTCAGGCGGGGTTAGCGGAATGGGGGCGAATACATCAACCCGCCGCGGGTCCAAAGATCGTTTACCCCCCGTTTCAGTTTAAAGGGAGAACCTGCCCCCAAATGACGGTTGAAGACCTCGCCATAATTGCCCACCTGACCAATGACCGCCGCCATAAAATTATTGGGAAGGCCCAGTTCTTCTCCAAAAGGTTCCTCCCGGCCCAACAACCTGCGGATTTCGTTGTCTTTTGATTGCAGCTTGGCTTCCAGGTTTTTGCCGGTGATGCCCAGTTCTTCGGCGGCCAGCATGCCGTATATCACCCAGGATACCACATCCCGCCAACGGGAATCCCCCTGACGCACCGCCGGTGCCATGGGTTCCTTGGAAAACACCTCATCCAGAATCAGGGTGTTTTTCAGTTCAGGGTACTTCATTTGGGTGGCCAACAATTGGGATAAATCGCTGGTAAACCCATCACACCGGTTTTTGATAAAGGCCCCCACCGTGGTTTCATAATCCTGATTCACCAGCGGTTTAAAAACAATTCCCCGGGATTGAAACCCATCCGCCAGGTTTTTTTCAGAGGTGGTCCCCGACTGGACACAAATGGTAGCCCCGCTCAAATCTTTTAGCCGGTGGACCTTCAAATTCTTTTTCACCAGCATCCCCTGGCCGTCATAAAACACCACCGGACCGAAATCCATCCCCAAACGGACATCCCGGCTGATGGTCCAACTGGTGTTGCGGGACAACAGGTCAATTTCCCCGGATTGAAGAGCAGTAAACCGTTGGGCGGCAGACAGTCTGATAAAGCGCACTTTATCGGCTGACCCGAACAGGGCGGCCGAGACCGCCCGGCAAAAATCCACGTCAAACCCCACCATCCGGCCCTTGGGGTCCATATACCCAAAACCGGAAAGGGCCCCATTGACTCCGCAGCGCAGTTCCCCCCTGGACAGCACGGTTTTCAGCAATCCGCCATCCGGGGCGGACCTTGCGGGAAGGGCCGACCCCAGCCACAGGGCCGCAACCACCGGGATGAAAAACAAACTTTTTGCCCTATTCATGCACTTCCTTTTGGATTGTTGAATTTGAAACATAAATTGTTCCGCAGGTTGGAAAACTTCAGGGTTTCCCCATCCGGTGTTCTCTCCAGCCTTGGGATACCTTACCCACCCCGGCGGCCAAAGGGCAACCGGCCCCTTTGGGTCATGGAACCCTAAGGCTGTTTTCACGTTCATCCAAACACAAAAAGATTTATCCGGCGTTTTTAATGATTCCCCCCCGGAAGACAGCGGCTGATAAGGGCTGACCGCCAACCCGTAATCACCGGGAAACCGTTGCTGGTAAACCTTTCCGAAAAAAAAACATGATTCAGACCTTGTCCCAATTGGAATTTTCCGAATCCACCAACCCTTCCTCCCTAACCCAGAAGGATGGTTTTGAACGGCTGAAAATCCTCAACGAAAATCTGCTGGCCCTCACCGGAGATGTGGTGGGAGTATCCAGAAACCGAGGCTGGATTGAAAAAAAATGGCTGAAAAAAAAAGAAGCGTTGGACCGGTTGGGATTGGATTGGATCGTCTGGCTTGGGCCTTCGGGGCAGGTGTTTTTTTGCAACAGCAGGCCGACGGGTTTCATGAGGCGGGGTGTAAACCGTACCATGACTCAGTTGTTTATCCATGCGGTACGGGTGGGGACCCATTCAGGATATTGGCTGCAAAAAGAAAGTTTATACCAAATTGCCGCCAGGGCACTCCATCACGGGGTCTCCCCCTTTCCTGAAGTGGTGGTGTTCGGGCGGATGGCCTCCCCGGATTTGTTCACCCGCCTAAAGGGATCCCTCCTGCAACCCAACCCACTGCCGAAGGTCAACCCGAAAGCCCGCTTCCTGCCCAAGGGGGTCAATCGCGGGGCCATATCCCTGCGATAAGTTCTGATGACCGAAGCCAAAAAAAAAGGGCCTTTCGGCCCTTTTTTGTCCCAATGGTTTACCGCATTATCCGCCGGGTCGGCCCCATCCCCCAAACCCGCCAATCCAGGATTATTCAGCAGCCTCAGGCTCATTAGAAAACGTCTGCCCCATCATGATGGCGGTCAATTCCCCGGAAGGCCCTTCTGGAATCAGCGGTTTGCCCCCCATATAATGGTACAAGGCATGGACGGTATAAATGGTTTCCGTCAGGCTTTCATCTATCCCCACATACCCGTAGTACCGGGGAATGGATTTTTGGCCTTTTAATGCCAACCGACTGCGGGAGCCGCCGCCAACAGGCACATACCGTCCTGTGGATTTGCTGATTTTTCCGGCACCCCTTACATCCTTTAAATCGTGAAATTGCATGGAGTTCTCCTGCGGGTTTCTGCTTTACCTGCCTGGATGGGCCGGGTGATTCCGGCCGGTCCATGATGTTTAACCATCGGCGCCCGGTGGTGTCTGTCGCCTGTATTATTTCATACCAAATCCCACATCGGGGATCAATACCAAACGGCACCAAAAAGAAAAGCGTTGAAGCCCGCTCCAGGCCGCCGCAAGGCGGATGGCGGTGCTGGACAGAGAGCCGAAAAGAAAAAAGCGGGCGGGGGAGCGTATCCCCCCCGCGCCCCCCTTCTGCGGGTTTAGAAGAACACTTCAACAGGGTCAAGGGAACATGGTTCCCTTGCGGGGTTTGGGGCAGCGCCCCAAAAAGAAAGGCACCAGCCCGGCTGCACCGCATGGAGGTGAAACCGACAAGCGGAGGCCGGTG
>JAOUFO010000279.1 GCA_029858165.1 Deltaproteobacteria bacterium
CGGTGCCGCCTGGTCGGCGGCCCCCAGCCGTCAAAAGTGTTTTTCCAAAAACCGGGTTAAAATCTCCACCGCCTGATCCACCCCGGGGTCCAGGCGCAAAATTTCCATCCGGTGGTTGAACCAGGCGAGTTCCTGGTGGCATTCCAAATTGTTTACCGGAAATTTAACCCCCAACTGGGGCACGGATATTTGAACCCGGCTTTGCAAGGTGAAGGGGTCCGGGCTGTTTACATGGATTTCCTCAGCGTGAATGCTGGAAATCCACCCTTTGTGGTTCACGTTGCCCTGCTCCACCAGACAAACAAGATAAAGGTTGCTGATATCCATGTGTCCTCTCATTGGGGTCGGAGCCGGGGGGGGCAACTCCGCGTGCGGCGGACAGGACAGACCATCCGCAGGTTGACTGTGAATCCATAGTTCCTACCAGGGACCCTAGCATAAAAATTGGCCGGACAATTTGGTGATAAATTGAAAAATTATGGAGTTTTCAAGGATTTACAAAAGCTGAGACCTCTGCATAACTACCGATAATCTCCTGTTTTGATAAAAAAGCGGGGGTTTGGGGGCCGCAGGCCTCCAATCATATCAACCCCCTTCCTTTTGGGAAGGGGGCAGGGGGATGGGAAAAAACCAGTTGTGCAGAGGTCTCAAGCTATAGTGCCATAGGCCGCCCCCGGATGTTAATCCCGTCTTCCCCCGCGGGCGGGGGGCCCATCCTTGGGGCCGGAAGGAACCCCCGGCGGGTCGGCCGGGTCGGTGAATTCCCCGGGTTTGGTCTGCGGTGAGGCGGGCCTCTCCGGCAGGGATTCCAAAGCGGCGGCCAACTGCTCGCACCGCAGGGAGCAAAACGCCGAATGACGCCGGGGGATGGGCAGGGGTTTTTTGCACAGGTAACACAACCTCATCCGCAGTTCCTTTTAAAAGGCCGCCCCCAATTCCAATGGCGGGGGGATTGGCTCTCCCGCCGGGGGTTTATTGAATCATCCCCATTCCGGCCAGCAGGATGATGGCCCCCCCCAATACCAGCCGGTAGCGCACAAACATCAGGGTGGAATGGGTGGTCAGATAGCGCAGCAGAAATCCGATGGAAAGATACCCCGAAATCAGCGCCATCCCCAACCCCAAAGCCAACCCCAGCCCGTCGCCGTTGGTTCCCCAGCTTTCTATCAGGTCTTTCAATTCAAACAACCCGGCCCCCAGGATGGCCGGTATCCCCAATAGAAACGAAAACCGGGCGGCATCGGCCCGCACCATCCCCAACAGCAATCCGCCCAAAATGGTGGAGCCGGACCGGGAGGCCCCCGGAATCAGGGCCAAAGCCTGGAACAGCCCCACCCCCATCACCTGCCAAAAACCCAGTTGGTCGGTTTTCAATTTCTGGGCGGCGGATTTTTCGGCCCAGGCCAGCAGCAAAGCCACCGCGATCAACATAAAGCCGATGAGAAACAACGACCGGGCGCTGGTTTCTATAGGGTGTTTAAAGGCCAGCCCCAGCACCACGATGGGAACGTTCCCGGCGGCGATCATCCAGGCCAGACGACCGTCCTGGCGCACCTGAGGGGGGGGGTTGAAGGGCAGACGCACCGCCCCGATGGACAGCCGCAGGATGTCCTTGTAAAAATAAATCAGCATGGCCCCCAGGGTGCCCAACTGAATAACCGCCGAAAAGGCCACCCCCGGGTCCTTCCAGCCCAGAAGGGCCGGAACAATGCGCAAATGGGCGGTGGAACTGATGGGGATGAATTCCGTCAGCCCCTGGACCAAACCCAACACGGCCGCCTGCCACCATTCCATGGGAACCTCCTGAAGTGTTTAGAAAATCGTAAAATGGGGGAACCCAAATGAAAGCCGGGGTGGTTGGACCCCCTGTTCTGCTGGGATGAGAAAAGGCGGATTCACGGGGATTTCTTGAGGGTGATTTGTTCCAGATATTTTCGGCTTTGGCCGTGAATTCTCCGGGCATCCTGAATCAGACCGGCCAAAACATCCGGGGTGACGGCCTGCTTGGGATCATCCCCGATACCGGCCTTGGGGTTGATGTGGGTTTCCACAATCAGCCCGTCGGCCCCGTAGGCCGCCGCGGCCAGGGCTGCCAGGGGCACATACACCGCCTTGCCCACGCTGTGAGAGGGGTCCACCACCACCGGCGCCCAGGTTTTGGCCTTCAACAGCGGGGTGATGGATTCATCCGGGTGGTTGCGGTAGCCGTCCATGGTGGGCAGGGTGCCCCGGGGGCACAGAATCAGGTTGGGGTTTCCCCCGGCCACGATGTATTCCCCCGCCAGGATAAACTCATCCAGTTGGCCCATGTGAATCCCCCGCTTCAACAGCACGGTGATGGGCTTGCCGTTGACCTTCCGGCCCACCTCCCGCAGCAGACTGTAATTGAGGGCGTTGCGCGCCCCTATCTGTAACATGTCCACCCCGGCATCCACCGCCAGGTTCAACTGCTCTTCATCCATCACCTCGGTGATGACCGGCAAACCCACTTTTTGGCGGGCCTCCAGCAAAATATCCAGACTTTTGGCATCCCCTTGAAAAGAATGGGGATTGGTGCGGGGCTTCCACACCCCCCCCCGCAGGCCGTCGGCTCCGGCCTCTTTGACGGCATGGGCGGTATCAAAAAACAGGCCGGGATTTTTGGGGTCTATGGTGCATGGACCGGCCAGCACCACCAGGTCCCGGCCCAGCACTTTATCCCCCACCCGGATGGTGTGCTGGCTTAAGGGGTTTTCCCGGGCCATCAGTTTGTAGGGGGCCTGGATGGTATCCACCCGTTCTATGTAATCCAGCCCCTCCACCCGGTTGATCAGCAGTTCGCTGGTTTCATCCCCCACCATGGCATACACGGTGCGCTGGTCCCCCTGAATCACCCGGAGGGTGATGCCGAACTCGGCGGTGATGGCCTTCAATTCAGCTTCCTGTTCCGGGGTCAGCCGGTTTACTCTGGGGATAATCATGGAGGGTCGGTTGGCGGCGAAAAATCAATGGTTGGGGGTCAGGCCGGTTTCCCCCGTGGGGAATCCGGGCGGGATATGTCTTTTAATGATAGTAACGGGGGCCGCCCCCCGTCAAGGGAAGGATGGAGGCATTGGGGCCTAAACCGCGGGGGCCATGAATTTCCGGGCGTATTTTGCCAGAATGTCCACCCCAA
>JAOUFO010000280.1 GCA_029858165.1 Deltaproteobacteria bacterium
ATGGAAAAACGGGGGGGGGGGTCCATGGTGGCCATGTCGTTTATCGGCAGTGTGCTGGCGGTGCCCAATTACAATGTGATGGGTCCGGCCAAGGCTGCCCTGGAATCCTCCAACCGGTATCTGGCCCGGGAATTCGGCCCCAAAAACGTGCGGGTCAACACCCTTTCCGCCGGGGCCATCAAAACCCTTTCCTCTTCCGGCATCAAAGCTTTCGGCGAAATGTTGAAGGTTGCGGGGGAACATTCCGCCATGGGGCGGGTGGTCACTCAGGAGGAAGTGGGCCGCACGGCCGCCTTTTTGCTTAGCGATTGGGCCAGCGGCATCACCGGCCAAACCATCTACGTGGACAGCGGCTTCAACATCATGGCCAATTGACCGGGGCTATCAATCAGGCGCACACCATGGATGTCACCGATACCAGTTATGCCGAAGGGCGGATTCTGGAATTTGACGGGCCGGAAAAAATAGCCGTCCACCTGTTGAAAACCTTCCCCTATTCCGGCCCCCGGCAGAAAATTCTGTATGAAACCAGAGAGTTTTCTGCCGTATGCCCCTTTTCCGGACTGCCGGATTACGCCTGCTTCAGCCTGGAATACATCCCCGCGGAGCACATTGTGGAACTGAAAAGCCTGAAATACTACATCGTTTCCTATCGCAATGTGGGGATTTTTCAGGAGCCCGCCACCGCCCGGCTGTATCAGGACCTCCACTCTCTGCTGGCCCCCCAATGGCTCAAAGTCAAAACCGTCTACAATGTCCGCGGCGGCATTGACGCCACCTGCGAAGTGGATTCCGCCCAGCAGTGAAGGGGTCTCCTGAACAATGTATTTTTTTTTGTTTGACGCCATTCTGGATTGCTGGTAAGGATTTCTTAAAACCACCGGCACGGAAAGGGGCCTAAAAATATGTTTGATATTCAGAATCGCGCCAAACCGGTGTTGAAATGGGCCGGAGGGAAATCCGGCCAGTTGAGCCAGATGATTTCCCTGTTTCCCACAGATTTCAAACGGTTTGTGGAGCCGTTTTTAGGAGGGGGTGCGGTTTTTTTGGCCCTGGACGGCTGTGATACTTCTGTATTGAATGATTATGATTCGGAATTGGTGAATTTATACACGGTGATTCGGGATGACCCGGAAGGGTTGATGGGTTCCCTGGACAGCATGACTCCTCATTATTCAGAAGTGTTTTACTATCGGGTGCGGGCGAACGTTCCCCTGGATCCGGTGGGTCAGGCGGCCCGGACGGTGTTTTTGAATAAAACCGGATTCAACGGCCTTTATCGGAAAAACAGCCGAGGGGAATTCAACTCCCCCTTTGGCAAAAGGCCGCAATGCCCGGCCCTGTATAACCGCAAAAACCTTTTGGGGGTTTCCCATCGTCTACAAAGTTCCGTCCTTTTGAATGCTGATTTTGAGGAAATTCTAAACAACACGGTTCAGGGGGATTTTGTGTATTGCGACCCACCTTATGAGCCTTTATCCCCAACCTCATCCTTTAACGGATACACCGGCAATGGATTTTCCAGGGCTGACCAGACCCGGCTGATGGAGGCTTGTGGCAGGGCTGTGAACCGGGGGGCATGGGTGGCGGTATCCAACTCATCCTCTCCCTTCATCGCCCGGTTGTATCAGAAGTGGGAAACCCGCCAGATTTTCTCCCGGCGGATGATAAACTGCAAAGGGGACAGCCGGGGGGAAGTGAATGAGATTTTGGTGTTGTTTGACCCGGATAAAAATGAGAAAGGGAGTATGACATGGCCGGTGGAAAAGCAACCGCGACAAGCGGAACTGTGCTTGTAGATGCCGTAATCCGCTTGGCAGAAAGCCTGGGGTTGAGCCACAAAAAAGAGGTGAAATCAGGCAGGCGAATCTGGGGGGCCGGGCGGCGGATAGATTTGGTGTTAACCCATCAACCCTCCCGCAAGGTTTTGGGCATTGAATGCAAGGTGCAAAAGACCCCTGGCTCAGCGGAAGAAAAAATCCCTTCAACCCTCAAAGATATAGAATTCTGGCCCATTCCGGGAATTGTGGTGATTGACGGGCAGGGGTTTTCCTCCAATATGACGGGATACCTTATGTCCACCGGACGGGTGGTCTGGTTTGAGGACCTGGAAGACTGGCTGAAGCTGTTTTTTGTTTTGTGATTCCCCACCGCTAGGATTTCCCCATCTATCCAGTTTGTAAAACAGCGGCATTGACGCCGCCTGCGAAGTGGATTCCGCCCAGCAGTAAAAATGGCGAACCGGACACCAGGAGTTTCCATGCAGTCCCAATCCCATATTTCCATTCCGCCAGAAGACGATGGCATCATCGTGTGCCAGGATAACCTGGAATTTATGCGGGGCCGTCCATCCGGTTCGGTGAACCTGATTGTGACCTCCCCCCCTTACAATATCGGCAAATCCTACGAACGACGGACATCTCTCAATGACTATATTGAGGATCAGAAACGGGTGATCGCCGAGGCGGTCCGGTTGCTGGCTAAAGACGGATCCATTTGCTGGCAGGTGGGAAATTATGTGGAAAACGGTGAGATTGTCCCTTTGGACACCGTGCTGTATCCCGTTTTCAAGAGCCACGGCCTTAAATTGCGCAACCGGATCATCTGGGCTTTCGGACACGGTCTCCATTGTTCCAAAAGGCTTTCTGGTCGTTACGAAACGATATTGTGGTTTACCAGGGGGGATCAATACACCTTTCATTTGGATTCCATCCGGGTTCCCTCCAAATACCCTGGGAAAAAACATTTCAAAGGCCCCAAAGCAGGGATGATTTCAGGCAATCCTCTGGGAAAAAATCCAGGAGATGTGTGGGAAATTCCCAACGTGAAGGCCAATCATTGCGAAAAAACCATCCACCCCTGCCAGTTTCCTGTGGAGTTGGTGGAAAGGCTGGTGTTGGCCCTGACCGAACCGGAGGATTGCGTGTTTGACCCCTACATGGGGGTGGGGTCCTCCCTTATCGCGGCCCTGATTCATGGCCGCACGGCAATCGGGTGCGACATCAACCCCCAATATGTTGAAATCGCCCGCCAGAGGATCCGGGAATTCCATGCCGGGGAACTGAAAACCAGACCCATGGGAAAGCCCATATATGACCCCGCTCTTCCGGGCGGAGGCCATTGATGAAAATCACCACGGTTTATTCCCA
>JAOUFO010000281.1 GCA_029858165.1 Deltaproteobacteria bacterium
GGACACCCTGGACGGCATTGCCGCCGGGCAGCCGCACATTCCTTATTTAAAAGGGTTTTATTTCGGCAACGATGCCCTGCCGGGGTTGTCCAGGCTGATCCAGGCCGAAATTGACCCCCGGCAGGCCTGCACCATTCCCTTATGCACCGACAGTGAAAACCGGCAGGTGAACATCCGGGTGGGCAAGTACGGCCCTTATCTGGAGCGGGGGGAGGAACGGGCCTCCCTGCCGGTGGACCTGGCCCCTGATGACATCACCCGGGAAAAAGCCGAAGCACTGCTGGCCCGGGGCAACCAGCCGGATGTGTTGGGGATGGACCCGGTAAGCGGCAAGACGGTGTTTTTAAAGACCGGCCGGTTTGGCCCTTATGTTCAATTGGGAGAGCCGGACCCTGTCCCTGAGCCGGAAGCCGGGGAGGAAGGCAAGGGGGAGGCCAAGCCCAAAAAAAGGGGAACCAAAAAGGTGGCGCCCCCCAAGCCCAAAATGAAATCCCTTTTGCCGGACCAGACACCGGAAACCCTGACCTTGGACCAGGCACTGGCGTTGCTGTCCCTCCCCCGGTTGCTGGGGGAGGACCCCGCAACGGGTGAGGATGTGGTGGTGGACCTGGGCCGGTTTGGCCCGTATGCCATCCGGGGCAGGGAAACCCGGTCTCTGGCTTCCACCGATGCGCTGTTTTCCATGACTCTGGGCGAGGCCCAGGCGTTGTTTGCCCAGCCCAAAGCCATGCGCCGGGGCCAGGCCCAGATGTTGAGGGAATTGGGGCCTCACCCTGTTTCGGGGGAGCCGGTGCGGTTGATGGCCGGTCGGTTTGGCCCTTATGCCACCGATGGAGAAATCAATGCCTCTCTGCCCAGGGGGGAGGACCCCGCCGGTATAACCTTGGAAACCGCTTTGGCCCTGTTGGCCGCACGGGCCGCCAAAGGACCGCCGGTCAAAAAACGGTTTGCCAAAAAACCGGCCAAACCAACCACCAAAGCAACAGCCAAACCAGCGACCAAAACAACCACCAAAAAATCCAAAAAGAAGACCTAAAAGAAAGGCACCAGCCAGCCCGCGGCGTTTGGAGCCGCCCGGCGACACAACGCAAGGCTGTGCCGGTGCTGGACAGGACGCAAAAGAAAGGCGGCGGAAGCCCGGCCAATCCGGGCCGCAAGGCCCGTGCCGGTGCTGAAGCCGCTGGACAGGACGCAAAAGAAAGGCGGCGGAAGCCCGGCCAATCCGGGCCGCAAGGCCCGTGCCCCCCCTTTTACGGACTTCGTAGCAACCACCTACCGGGCCTTGCTTGGTTTGGGGCAGCGCCCCAAAGGGGTCGGTTGTTATTCCACCATGTAATACAGGAATTTAAGATAGGGGTGGATTCCAGAGCCTGGGGCCTGGGGATGGTCCGGCCCGGCCCCGGCGGACACCAGCAGCCGCAGTCTGCGCCCGGCCTCTTTGGCGGCGGCTTCCACGGTGTGGTTGAAATCCGCCGGGGAGACCCTGGAGGAGCAGGAGGCGGTGGCCAGAAATTGTCCGCTGCCCAGCCGCTCCAGGGCCAGGGTGTTGAGCCGGAGGTAAGCTTTTAACGCGGCGGGCACCGCCTTTTGGGAATGGGCAAAGGAGGGGGGGTCCAGAATCAGCAGGTCAAACGGTCCGGTTTCCTTGCGCCCCACCGGTTCCATGGCCTCCATATATTCAAAAACATCCCCCACCACAAAATCCTCCGATGGGGTTGGAAATCCGGCCAGTTGGGTGTTGGCTCTGGCCGCCTCCATGGCTCCCGGTGAGGAATCCAGATGGACCACCCTCCGGGCGCCCCCTTTGAGGGCGTACACCCCAAACCCTCCGGTGTAGGAAAACCCGTTCAGCACCGTCAGCCCCCGGCTCATGGCCCCCACGAAGGCCCGGTTGGGGCGCATATCCAGAAAAAACCCGGTTTTCTGCCCCAGGGAGGGGTCCACCAAAAAGGTGTGGCCGTTTTCCACAAACCGGTGGGGCAGGGCCGTTTGACCGCGGACCCACCCTTCCAGTTTGGCTCCCGCGCTGTCTTCGCCTTTCAGCCACACCCCGTTCAGGGGCAATCCTTCCCGGGTCAGGTGGTCCGCCAGACCATCCACCACATGGGCCAAAAAGGGCAGCCAGGCGGCACAATCGGGCCTTAGCACCAGCAACCCGGCATAGTAATCGGCGGTAAGGCCCGGCAGGCGGTCGCCTTCCCCGTGGATCAGCCGGACCCCGTTGGTCAGCCTCTCACCGGCGGGGGTGGATGGGGCCAAAGCCGCCTGTGGGGCCAGCAGGGGGGAGCGGATGGCCCAGGCCAAAGCCGTCCGGCGGCGCACCAGGGGTCGCGGCGGGGGCGGCTCCCGGCCCGCGTCCACCACCCGCAGGGCGATGGGGTTGGCCGGGTCAAACAGGGCCAGACCCCCAGCCTGTCGGTCCCCCACCGCCCCCAACCGGACCCAGCCCCCTTTGGGCAGCGCGGCGCGCAGTTCACCCGGATTGGTCACCCCTTCGGCAAACACCCAGGGTTCTCCACTGCGCAGGTGGTCCAGGATGGAGCGGCTGATCCGTGCGGTGGGTTGCTGCTTCCAGTCGGCCTCCAGGGCCAATTCTTCCAGGGTGGGGGGATTCATCGGTTTTTCGGGAAAGGAATGGACCATCGTTCAACTGCCTAGGGGATTGGATTTCTGGGATTCAGATTCCTGTGTTTAAGATGGCATGGTTCAATGGTTTTGCATAACCGCCTAAAGTTTGGGTTGGAACTTTATTGGAGGCCTGCGGCCCCCAAACCCCCGCTTTTTTTTCAAAACGGGAGCTTTTGGCAGTTGTGCAGAGGTCTCAGTTTGAGTGGAACCCCCAGGTTTTGGGCAATAAGTTTCCCTTTTTTTTTTGAACCCGTCGGGTGTAGGCTGGGTCTATCATGTAAGTAAGGGGAAGCTTCCCCTTGTTCCAGCGGTTATTCCAACCCCGGCGGTCCAAACCGCCCATAGACACCAAAGGTCCCATGAAACGATTTGCCGTGATTACCTTTCTGTTCGCCATGGCCGCTTTTGCCGCCCACGCCAGCCCCCATGGAAAGGATGGCGGCTCCCATTACTCTGATATGGGGTTTGACGGCCATGAAAGGATGGAAATGGGGGAACACCATGGGTTTGACAAACT
>JAOUFO010000282.1 GCA_029858165.1 Deltaproteobacteria bacterium
ATCCGCCTGAACCGATTGAATCAGCCCCGCCGCCGCCGCCGCCAGTGATTCCGGTGCCACCACCGCGCTGACCAGATGCTTTTTCAAAGCCTCTTCGGCGGCCATATTGCGGCCGGTGGCGATCAATTCAATGGCATGGTCCGCGCCGATCAGCCGGGGCAGCCGCACACACCCCCCGAATCCGGGAATCAACCCCAGCTTCACCTCCGCCTGGGAAAACCGGGTCCCCACAGCGGCCACCCGGTAGGTAAACGCCATGGACACCTCCATCCCCCCCCCCAGGCAATAGCCATGGACCGCCGCCACAGTGGGAAAGGGCAGGTCCTCCAACCGGTTGAACAGCCCGTGAACCTGCATCACATAATCCTCCACCACCTGGGGCCCCTGCTGAAAACTGGGCAAAAACCCTTTGATGTTGGCCCCCATGCAAAAATCGTTTTTTCCGCTGATGAGATAGGCCCCCAACATCTTTTTTTCCTGGGAAAGCTTATCCAACACCTGGGAAAGTTCATCCCCCCAGGCCGGGTCAATGGTGTTGACCGATTCTCCCTGGGTGTCATACACAATTTCGGCTATCCCCGGTTGGGTAAACTTCGCCTGGAGATATTTTCCATTGAAGATCATATCGGCCCCTTTTCCTAGGTTGGCGGGTTCTTTAAACCGTCGGCCCCAAAAGGCCCGGCAAAAATGGGTTCTGACAAAATTGGCAACTCAACGGGCTGTGCTCTATAATTCTATCCATACCCTATTTTATCCCCCAGGAACACATTGTTACACACAATAACGCTTATGGCCCCCCTGCTTCCCGGCGATTCCATCGGTTTGGTTACGTTAAACGCCCGATATGTCCATATGTCTCCGGCCATCCGGTACCTGCGCAACCAGTCCAGGGCCGCGGGGTTTGCCAATACCTGGATTCAGGAATTCACCATCCAGACCCCCCCTTGGAAAATGGCCCAATCCATTTTGGCCCGCCAGCCAAAACTGGTGGGGTTCAGTATGTATATCTGGAACCGCCAGATCACCCTGGCCTTGATGGAATTGCTGAAAAAACTCCGCCCGGACCTGTTGTTGGTGGCCGGGGGGCCTGAGGTTTCTTATGGCCCGCCCCCCCCGTATGTGGATTTGGTGCTGGCCGGAGAAGGTGAAGCCAAATGGGTGGAGCTGCTGGGCCACCTTTCCGCCGGGGGGGAGCTTCCCCCGGAATTCATCCAACGGGCAGGCCGGGCCGGGTCCGGGGGAAGTCCATCCGCCGCTATCCCTCAAACCGGGAGCCATCCCACAGCCTCTCCGCTTCCCCTGTTGATGCCCTACACCGAAGAGGACATAGAGGGGCTGCCCCACCGGTTGATTTATGTGGAAACCTCCCGGGGGTGCCCCTTCCAATGTTCTTTCTGTCTTTCCGCCCTGGACGAAACGGTGGTGTTTTTCCCCGAAGAGACCGTAAAAACCCACATTGAATGGCTGATCAACCACGGCGCCCGAAGGATCAAATTTTTAGACCGCACCTTTAACGCCCGCAAACAAAGGGCTTTGGATTTTTTCCGCTGGCTGAGCGGCTTTAAAGGGGTGCAGTTCCATTTTGAAATCGTGGGGGATTTGCTGGATGACCCCCTGGCCGGATTTTTGGACGGGGTGGAACCGGGAATGTTCCAGTTTGAAATCGGTATCCAGTCGGCGGACCCCCAAACCCAGCGGCAGGTGCGCCGCCGTCAAAACAAAGACCGGCTGTTTGGGGTGATCCACCGGTTGCGGTTGGCCGGAAAAGTTCATCTTCACGCGGACCTCATTTGGGGGCTGCCAGGGGAGGACCTGCCCCGTTTAAAAGAATCCTTTCGGCAGGTGTTTGACCTGCGCCCTCATGAATTGCAGTTGGGATTTTTAAAGTTTTTGCCGGGGGCACCCATCCGGGAGGATGCGCACCGGTATGGATACCGGTTTCAGGACGGCCCCCCTTATGAATTCATCTGCCACGATCGGTTATCGGCCGCCGAGGTGCTGGAACTGAAACGGTTTGAAGAGGTTTTTGACCTGTATTACAACTCCGGAAAGTTCCGGTTTACATTGGAGCGGCTGTTTGAATTGAGTCCACCCTGGGATGTGTTTTCCCGCTTGGGAGATTTTTTTCTGGCCCGGGGATTGTTTCCGGTATCCCATTCCCTGGACCACCTGTATGAATATCTGTTTCAGGCCGTCACGATTTCCCCCATGGGGGAACACCTGTCCCGGGAAGAGCTGACCGACTGGTTGAAACTGGACTATTGTTATCACCGGCGGGTGTTGCGGCTTCCCCGTTTTTTGCAGGGGGCGGCCCCACCCCCCATTCTTCAGGCCCCGCCTCCCCCCGCCCCCCCGACGGGCACGGTTCAGGCGTTGATCCCTTTCCATCATGAATTGGCCTGGGAGGGGGATACCCCCCGGCTGAATCCCGCCCCGGACACCCGGTGGGTGTTGTTCGGCTATCCCCCCCAGGACCAGGGGTATTTTTTCAAACCCCGGATGGCCCCCTGGCCCCCGAAGCAGGGCGGCCTGTCGGCCCATCGGCAAACCTGAAACCCCCTGGGAGAACGACCCTGGACCCTGACCAAACCAAATCCCAATGGCGCGCCCTGTTGCGGGATCGGCGCAAAAGCATCTCCCCCGACCAACGCCAGCCCCTTAACCAACGCATTCTGAACCATTTGTTTCAGTGGGATGGGTTCATCCGTGCCACTACAGTTCACTGTTACATCAGCCTGAAAGAGGAGGTGGATACCCTTCCTGTTTTTGAGGAATGTTGGCGGTTGGGAAAAACCACCCTGGTTCCCTGGCTGGATCCCCAAACCGACCACATGCAATCCGCATTTTGGCAACCGGGCCAGCCCCTGGCCCACAGCCCGTCCAACGGCTCAGCAATGGACAACCCAACCGGCAGCCTGACCGGAAACAGGTTGTTCATCCCCCAACCCCAACACCCTGCCCCCCCGGAAATTTCCCCGGAGCTGATTTTGGTCCCCGGAGTGGGGTTTGACTTAAACGGCCGCCGTCTGGGGTACGGCAAAGGTTATTATGATCGTTTTTTATCCCGCTGGAACCCGCAAGCCCACCCCCCCCAAAGGCCCATTTACACCGGGCTGACGTTTTCTATTCAAATTGTCTCAA
>JAOUFO010000283.1 GCA_029858165.1 Deltaproteobacteria bacterium
AGCCGGGGGGGGTTCTTCCACTACCGGGGGCGGGGGGGGTTCTTCCTGGGCGGCCACTTCCTCCCGGGTCCTGGCATCCTCCGGCAGAGGTCCGGTAATCCCCAGAGATTCCTGAATTTTGTGCACCTCACCGGACCTGCGGGCAGAAATGATCCGTCGTTTGCGGGGTTGTTCCCCCCCGGAGTCGGGAGCCTGGGCGGCGGATTCTTTTTCCACCCGGGTGACGGGCGCCAGCATTTTGGCTTTGACTTCAGCCACCAGCTTTTCGTCCATGACGTTGAAATTGCCGTCCACCTCAAAGCCGAGTTCCTGCATTCGTTCGAGAAGGTCCTTCCCGGGAATGTTTAATTCTCTGGCCAGTTCAAAAACCCGCATTTTTCCCATAACCACCTTGTGTATTGCACACCCTTAAAAGAACTGTTTGGGTACCCGGCCAACCCTGGAACCACCCGGTAATCAACCTCCGGGGGTCTGCCGCCGACCCGTTGCCGTCGGTCACCCCGGTTTTTCCACACCTTATGCCGATGCTATTTTTCTTCTCGCACGGCCGATTCACCGTCAGATTCTGCGTCACCCGCATTTTCGGCTTCCATGGCAGAAGCCGCCTCGGCACCTTTTTCTTCCGAAGAGGGAAGTTTTCCTTCGTCGGTTGGGGCAGCCTGGGCTTCCGATTCCACCGGACCGCCATCTGAGTCCGCCTGGGGTTCCGCCGGTTCTTTCTGACCTGCTGTTTGGGAATTGCTTTGCATTTGAGCCAATTGGGCCTGGCTTTCCAGCAGCCGTTCCCGAATTTGTTCTTCCAGGCTTAGCTGGGTGTCTTTGTTGGAAGATACATTGATTTTATACCCCACCAGTTTGGAAGCCAGCCGGACATTTTGACCTTGGCGGCCAATGGCCAGCGAAAGCTGATCCGGCTCCACCTCCACATCAATCTGAAGCCGTTCTTCGTCTATCTTCATGCGGGATATTTCCGCGGGGGCCAAAGCGGCAGCCACATAGGTGGATAAATCCTCGCTCCATTTGATGATATCTATTTTTTCGCCCTTCAGGTCGGCGATAATGGCCTGCACCCGGGATCCCCGCATCCCCACACAGGCCCCCACCGGATCCACATCCGGGTCGTGGGAGCGTACCGCCACCTTGGCCCGGCGGCCCGGCTCGCGGGCGGCCCCTAAAATTTCCACAATGCCGTCGTATACTTCCGGCACTTCCATTTCAAACAGTTTGATCAACAGCAAAGGATGGGTGCGGGATACCACCAGTTGAGACCGCTCGCGGGGTTCGTTCAACACATCCAGCAACACCACCCGAACATGCTCGCCGGGCGAAAACCGCTCGCCCATGATGGTCTCCCGGCCGTAGAGAATGGCCTCGCAATTGTTAAAGGACAGGATGGTCCGGTTGCGCTCTGAGCGCACCACCATGCCGGATAACACCTCTCCCTTGCGGTCCTTGAAGTTTTCAAATACGTTTTCCCGTTCCGCCTCGCGCAGTTTCTGGAACACCAGTTGGCGGGCCGTTTGGGAAATCACCCGGCGGAGGTCCGTGTTTTCAATTTCGTATTCCACCTCATCCCCTGATTCGGCCAGAGAATCCAGCAGGCGGGCTTCGGTCAAAGTGATTTCATTGTCCGGGTCTATGTCATCAGAATCAATCACCGTTTTGTAACGAAACACCTCTATGGCGCCTGATTTGGTGTTAAACCGGGCTTCAATATCCTCATAGTTTTTGTATTTCTTTTTTGCCGCGGCAGCCACCGCGTCCTGGACCACCGCCACCACTTTTTCTCGGGGCAGTCCCTTGTCGCGGGCCAGGTCGGTGATTGCGTCCAGCAGGCTTTCTTTCTGGGCCGGTTTTTGTATTGCCATGGTTCTTATTTTGCTTTTGGGTTGTTCAGTTTGCTGTTTTTTTTAACAAGTTGTCGTAAAACAGGGTTATACAGGTCCGGCTGATGAGTGAGCCTTGGCTTCTGTTTTTAAATCCGGGTCCAGTTTGGCGGTTTTAATGGCTGTGTAGGGCAATGTTTCCCGGCGGCCATCCATCTCAATTTCCACCCCCGTGTCATCCGCCTTGCCAATGACGGCCCGGAACACCCGGGGTTTTCTTCCCGGCATAAAAGCATGTTCCAGCTTGATTTTGGCCGGCCTGCCAACGACCTGCGTAAAATCGCGGGGTTTCCTCAAGGGGCGGAACAACCCCGGTGAGGATGCCTCCAGGTTGAAGGCATGGGGGATCACATCCGCTTCTTCCAAAATCCCCCCCGCCAGACGGCTGGCTCTCCCGCAATCATCCAGATTGACCCCTCCGGGTTTATCCAGCAACAGCCGGACAATCCAGACCCCTTCTTCCATCCGGTATTCCACATCCATCAAATCCAGCCCCTCCCGGGCCAGCGGCCCGGCCACCAGTTGTTCCACCTTGGCGGCTATTTGCGAATCCGGTGTTTTCCTGGTCTCCACAGTGTCCCTGCCTGGCCGGGGTTGTCTTCCGGCGGATGTCTTTGCTTGCTGTCCGGTTGCGGGTCCCCGCGTTTGCGAGGGGCCCCTCCGGGTACTGTGGAGCGGGGTGGCCCCAGGGACCATCCCGCCCCCGGTTGATGCCGCCCCGCCGGATCAAAACGGGGCGAACCGGCCCCTAAATGGGAGTAAAATCTGGGTTTTCCACAAGCCGCGGAGTGTGTGTGATATCTGGTCACCGCCACCAAAGCATCGGGTGGCTGCCAGACCGGGGGGAAGGGCCATCAGGGTGTAAGGATACCCCGGTGGCGGGCTTTTCGCCCCCCCCCGAAGGGTCTGTTAAACCGGGACATCCCGATCTGGAAGTTCTTGTAAAATTTTGTTTAAAAGATACTTTTACCACTTGCATCTCCCCTCCGCAAGTTTTTTCACATAACGCAACCCCTGCACCACTCGTTTTTTCCCACCCCCCTGCCCAGAAGGAAGGGGTGGATAGGTTTGGAGGCCTGCGGCTCCCACCCTTCTTACCCCTGGACCGCTTTCAGAGTGATTTCCGCAATATCCAGCACTTTCACGCTGTCTTCTTTGCCGGTGGATTTCAGCCCGTCTTCCAACATGGTCATGCAAAAAGGGCAGGCGGTCACAATGGTGGCGGCACCGGTCTCCCCCGCCTGACGCACCCG
>JAOUFO010000284.1 GCA_029858165.1 Deltaproteobacteria bacterium
ACGTGTAGGTGCCCCCGAACAGGGTGGACCCCGCAATCAACTCATCCCCGGCCTTTAGCAGCCCCAGCAGCCCCAGGGTGATGGCACTCATGCCGGATGCCACCGCCAAAGACCCCCGGCCGTTCAAGCTGTCTGTCATCCGCTGTTCCAGGGCGGCCACCGTGGGGTTTTGCAGGCGGGAATACAGGTAGCCTTCCCGGCTGCCGGCAAAGATTTCCTCCAGGGCTTCCGCGCTTTCATGCTCAAAAGCGGAAGAAAGGGTGATGGGGGGCAGGGTGGCCCCGTAAGGGTGGGGTTTATCCCCCTTGCCGTGAATCAGCACTGTGGCCGGGCTTCTTTTTCTGGGGGGGGTTGCCATGGTTGGTGAATGATTGGGCTGGTTTTGGATGGCGGCGCTGAAAAGGCTGGGCAATAACCTTTGCTTCCTGGCGGGGTTTGGGGTCGGGTCCAAATATCACAAAGGGCAAGCTTTACCAGATGGACACGCAGAGACGGCGCCAAGGGTTTTTAAGGCAAGCCTGCCCGGGGTTTAAAAGGCGTACCCGGCGGTCAGCCCGAAGCCGCTGCCCTTCATTTTGAAATCTTCCGAGCTACCAAAACTTGATTTGGATGATTTCTGATCAAAATTCAGATAGATCAGGGTCAGGCTGACCCCCCCCGGTGGGTTGTACCCGGCAAACAGGATGGTCAAATTGAAATCGGAACCCTGCTGGCTTTCGTTTGAATACCCCAATCCGGCGGAAATATCCCCCATCATCGCTTCCAGGTTCAGTTTGGTGGTGCTTTTCTGCCGGTTCAGTTGGCCGAAGTTCATGGCCCCGGTGGTGCTTTTTTGCACATAAAAGCCTTCATTTTCAATCCGGTTCCATTCCACCTGATAGGAAAAATCCTCCCCCAGGGAGCGATACCCCAGGCCGTACATGTAGGAAAACTGTTCTGCGGAGGAGGCTCCGTCCCTTTCGTTGTAATTGGAAAGTTTGCTTTTGCCGGAAGCCAGCCCCAAAAACACCCCTTCCGCCAGATTGAGGGATGCCCCCCACAGGGTTTCAATCGTGGTTAAGGTGGAGGTGGTTGAGCCGAGGGGGTCGGTGTTGGTTTTCACCTCGGTGGAATCGGCATAGTGGCCCCCCAAAGCCAGTTTTTCCCGCACCAGGGTGGTGCCGGAAAGGTTGATTTGATCGGTTTTCATTTGTTCGGCGGAAGGTCCGGCAGCCTGGGCCATGTCTTGTGCTTGTGTGATATTCATGGAACCCAGGGTCAGGCTGTAGCCCGGTTCTTTCCAACGCAAATCAACGTTGGTTTCGGTTTGATTTCCGTTTACAGTGCCGCTGCCGGACAGGGGAGGTTGGGACCAGTTGAAATCCCCGTTGAATTTTAAATTAAAGTAGGTCACTGCCACAACAGAGTTCCTGGCCCATTGGGCTGCCGCCGGGTTGTCTTCTGAAATATAATTGGAAAGGGTGGGCAGGGCCACCTGGGCCGCGGCCATGGTTGCGGTCCATCCCCACAACAGCAGGGTCAGTTTCAGGGTTCGGGTCAGTATTTTCATGGGTTTGCCTAAGTTTAAGCTTGCCTTACCAAGGGCATTCGCAAAGGCCGGATAAGCTTTTGGCTGAATCCATCAGCCGGGGGGCCTTAAAGCTTTGGATAAATCACCAGTCCGGTTTGTAAACCTATCTATTCTTATTAGAAATTCACCAGAAGGGAAAGAGGCGGGCAACAAAAAAAAGGCCGCCCTGAAGGGGGCGGCCTGATTGTTCCCAAACCGCCACAAAAGTGTGGCGGAACCAACACAAACTTTGCCGCTTTAAAAGGCGTAAGCCAAAGAAAGGGTATCCGTGTTTAGAATAGTGTACACCCCGCGGGTGATATCGTTTTCTTTTTCCACAGATTTGGCATAGGTCAGGGCAAACCCTTCCATGGGGGACCACCCCACCCGGTATGCCGCGGTGCGGCTCAGGGTGTAATTGTCGGGTTGGTTGTCCGTCCGTTTTTCGGATCCTTCCAGCCCCAAAGCGATGTTTTTCACCACGATTTCGGCCACCCCGGTGCGGGTAACTTCCTTCAGGTCCGCCTTGGAGTTGGCCGGTTTGGATATGCTGTAATCCTTGCGGAAATCAGCATCATATTCAATATGGTACATAAAATCCTTGTCTCCGCCCCGCAGCCCCAGGCCGTAGGTGTTAAAGGGCCGTTTGGCGTCTACATCATTGGCGGGGGCCAATTTGTCCCGGAAGGCCAAAGTGTCATTGCCGGTGGCCGCCCCCAGGTAAATCACATTGGCGAGTTTGAAGGAAACACCCACCATGGGGGTGGTGGTGGTTTCGGATTCATCCTTGCCGGTGTCTTTGGTGGCCTTGATCAATTGACCCTGGCCCACCCCGATGGCGGCCATTCCCCCGATGTCCACCGACAACGCCAAGGCGGGAGCGGATATATTCTGTGAATAAGCGGGGGCGGCTTTGACCCCGACTTTCAACTGGGAGGTTTGCACGGCGAAAGCAAAGTGTTCCTTTACAATCCGTGCCCCCAGGTTGTAACCGGAAACAGAAAAATTGCTGCTGGGGACCTTGATCCCGGTGACCTTGTCATCCTCCTGGCCTGCCATGTTGATAGAGCTAAGCCCCACCCGGCTGGGGGTGCCCCATTGAATGGCGGCGGGATTGTTGGTCACAAAATCATCCGTGGCGGTGATAATGGACGGTACAGCTACCTGCGCCTGAACAATCCCGGCCAGCAACAGCAGGCCCAGCAGGGTTGTGGCGGTTTGAAAGACGATCCTCATCGGAATCCTCCCTGATGAATGTGATTGGGTTCAGCCCGCATGGGCTGAGTTGCTTACCGATTCTTAACCCAAAGGGGCTTTCGGCTGACAATCTTTGGGATTCCCACAAACATTCAATTAACGGGCCAAAACCACCGGAATCCGGGTGTCGGCACAGTCTCCGTGTGGTGTTGGCCGGGCTTACGCCGCCTTATCTTTTGGGGCGCTGCCCCAAACCCTGCAAGGGAGCGTGGCTCCCTTGACCCTGTATACGTCTTCTTCAAAACCCGTAAATGGGGGGTGCGGGGGGGCCTGCTCCCCCGCAGGGGTTTTGCTTTTGTGCTCTTCACAGAAACGCAAAAAC
>JAOUFO010000285.1 GCA_029858165.1 Deltaproteobacteria bacterium
TTAGGCGCAGGAGCAGATGGGGTGTGGTTCAACGGGGACGATCCTATCAGCTCGTACTGGTCCACCATGGATGTTGCTACAACAACCAATCAGGTGGATGCCAACGGCAACCCCACCCGCCTTATCCAATATTTTTCAGCCGGACCGGATACCTTTTGGGGCACCCCCGATGATATTGTCAGTTTTTATTACGGCCAGACCTACAACCTTCAGGCCCGTCTGACCCGCAATGTAACCTATAATGGGGCCGGGCTGGATGGGATCTGGTTTAACGCGGATGACAACATATCCGGTTACAACGATTACCAATACGATTTGGCCGGCAATCAGACCCGAGATATTTATTACGGCGGTGCCGGGGCGGATGGCATTTGGCTCAATGCCGATGATGTGGGTTCATCCTGGCATGAAACCAGGGTTGATGCTTACGGAAACAACACCCGGGATGGGTATATTTATCCCGGAATAGACGGGGTGTTCAACACCGCCGATGACAATGGAAGCTACAGCGAATCCTCCTATAACGCGGCGGGCAACCAAACCTACCTTGCCTATTATTCCAACGCCGGGGCAGATTTAATCTGGTTTACCGCAGATGACAACCGGACCAATTACAATGAATCCACTTATGATTCATCGGGCCGCCAGACCATGAGCGGAAATTATTATTCCGGGGCGGACCAGGTGTTTGGCACCGCGGATGACACCGGCAGTTATTATTTTTCCACCTTTGATGCCGCAGGGAATCGCATTGAAGATGGAAACTTCACATCTCCCGGACCGGATTTTACATGGCACACCGCTGATGATGTGGGCAATTGGCGCAAATCCACTTACAGCAGCTTTGGCGCAACCCAGGAAATCACCTATATCGCGGCGGGATTGGACGGAACATGGCATACCGCCGATGATGTGGCCCAATCCTGCACCCAAATCACCTGGAGGTCCGACGGGCAGTACAATGGCGCAATTTTATACTATCCCGGAGCGGACACGGTGTTGTTTACAGCCGATGATGTGTTGGCAGCCTACTATGATTTTATTTACAACCCGGATGGTTTTATATTGGAAATGCGGATGGCCGCCACAGGAACCGACGGCCTGATGCACACCGCGGATGACATGTTGAGGGTGAGATATGAATATGAATTGCACAAATTGAATCGCAAATATCCCATTTTTGGCAATTAAGCCGGGCGGTCCTTCCTCCCCGCTTAAAAGAAGCTGAGGGCCTGGAAAAAGATATACTGGGTTTTGTTGTAGTCCGGGTCGTTGACGGGCCGGGCGAATTCCACCCGGATGGGGAACGTCAAATGGCTTAGCACATTGACATCCAGTTCAAAGCCGATGGCCACGTTTTGGCGGGTGGGGGCCAGTTCGTAGCTTTCGTGATGGTTCCATCCTTTGCCCGCGTCGGCGGATAAAATCAGGGTCCATTTGCGGGATTGGAATTCGGTGCCCCAGATGGCCCGGGAGAACACCCAGCGGTAATCCAGACGCATGGCGGCCAGATCATCATACAGCAAATCCAGCACCCGGGGGTAGCCCCGCAGAACGGAGGGGTCTCCCAGCAGGTGTTTTTTCACCAGGGGGGTTTCTCCGTAGGTGGTGGCCCGGATGATGTCAAAATCCACAATATGGCTGCTGGAAAGGGGATAGGTCTGGTTGAACACCCCTTTGGTGATGGTGTAATGGAGATCACTGTTCAGCCCTTCCTGGGAGTGCTCCATGCTGACATCCAGCCCGAACCACAGGTAGCCGGGGGTTTGATAAGAGAATCTTTCACTGAAGTTGATATGGTTGGCCCGGCGGATAATCGGCTTGGCATCCGGGATTCTGGGGTCCGCCAGATTGATCAATTGGGGGGCGTAGCTTAGGCTGGTGGAAAGGGCAAACCGATCCGGCAAAGGAAATGAATAGGAAAACCCGGTTTGCTGGGTTTCCTGCCCCCCGTAGCGGTCCCCTTTTAAAAAGAAGGACAGGTTTGGATTGAACAGCCGGTTGTGGGTCCACCCCACGCTGTACAGCAGGTCATGGCTTTTATCCCCGGTTCCGGGAATCACAAAAATATCATCATCCTGCCCCACGGTAAAGCTGGCCCCCAGCCCCACATGGTTTCCATCCACGGCGTTGCCCCCCATCCTGCCTTGAATGCTGACCAGAACCTCCCGGTCCTTGGCCCAGTCAAAAAACGGGCGGAACCTTAAGTTGGCCGCTGAAAAGTTGTTCTTCCGGTCGGTTTCCAGCAAAAACTCATAGGGGTCCAGCACCACCCGGGCCAGGGGTTGGTCCAGCAGAAAGGTCAGCCGGGTTTGGTCGCCCCGGCCGTTCCAGGTCTGGGTTACCTTTTGGCCGGATGTGGATTCCACCATCACCATCACCGGCATCACCCCTGGTTTCAGCCGGGCCACGGTAACCGTGATTTGATACCCCAGGGAGGCCCGCTCCTCCTCCCAATCCACCAGGGCATAATCCATCGGGACGGTTCCATCCACCCATTGGCTGAAATACCACCCCAAAGGCTGCACGGAATGAAGCGCCGCCTCCTGCTCAAAGGTTTTGCGGTGGACAGACCGAAACCTGTTTTTGCGGTAATAATCCTGCAAAGTTCGGATAAAGTTTTCCTTGCCCATCACATAGGCCAGGGAACGGAACACCAGGGGGGCCTTGTTGTGGGTGGCCACCCGCAGGGCCTGTTGATGGGGGTTGTCCTCCCAGGTGGCGGCCAGGGGCGAATCTGTTTCGGACCGCAACAGATCCCGTACCGGGTCTTCAAAGTAGTGCTCCCGGTAGCGGGGGGCCAGCCAGTCGGTGATGGTATGAATCGGGGCGTCAAAACCGTACAAAGAGTCAAAATATTCCAGCGAAAAATACCCCGACAACCCGTAAGACAGCCATGCCTCCCGGTTTTCATCGGCCCAGACCGTGGAGCCAAACCACATGCGGGCCAGGGCGGAGGATAAAAACCCCACATACAACCGGTCCAACAGCCGACTGTTTTGGTAATACCCCTTGGGAATCAACACTGTCTGGCCCACTGTGCGGATGACATCCGGGGGGCCTTCGGTCTGTACCAGATTGATATTTGGCTGAGGCAGGGTCAAGCCGTACACCCGCTC
>JAOUFO010000286.1 GCA_029858165.1 Deltaproteobacteria bacterium
ATTTTGTTCACCTCATCCAATGCCTGCCGGTTGGGCTCGGTAACGGCGTCAAAAATACGGCGGATGGTCAGCATGGTTCAGTCAGGTGAGAGAAAAAACAGAGTTGGCCGGGGGGACCCCTTTTGGGAATAACGCAGGAAAAGAATGATTGGTTGGAACGACTGACCGCCAAAGCCGCAGTAGCGGACACTTAAAAAAAACCGCCATCCGGGTTATTGGAAACCCCTGCTTTAGCTTTTGGCCTGCAATACCGCCTGAATGATGCGGTCCTGGGCGGCCTCATCCAGATAGGGGTGCATGGGCAGACTCAACACCTCCCGGGCCATCTGGTCGGTCACAGGCAATTTTTCCCCGGCCACGGGATAATGGTGATAAGCCGACTGTTTGTGCAACGGCCTGGGGTAATAAATGGCGGTGGGGATGGCTTGGTCTTTTAAGGTGGCGGCGATAAAATCCCGGTTGCCCGCCGTAAAACGCAGGGTGTATTGGGCCCAGGTGGAGGTAAGCCCCTGGGGCACCTTGGGCACCACCGCAACCTGGGCCAGGGCCTGGTTGTAACGGTCCGCCACCCGGTTGCGGGCCATGATTTCATCGGGGAAGATTTCCAATTTCAGCAACAAAATCGCGGCTTGGAGGGTATCCAGTCGGCCGTTGATGCCGATGCGGATGTTGTCGTAGCGGTCCGTTCCCTGGCCGTGAACCCGCAAAGAATGCAACAACCGCTGGGTTGCCTCATCCCCGGTAAAGACCGCGCCGCCGTCTCCATAGCAACCCAGGGGCTTGGCCGGAAAAAAACTGGTGGTGGCCATATCCCCCATAGAACCGACCTTGCGCCCTTTGTAGGCGGCCCCAAAACTTTGGGCCGCATCGGCGATGATCCACAACTTATACTGCCGGGCGAACGCTTCCAGGCCATCGTAATCGGCGGGCAGACCAAACAGGTCCACCGGGATGATTCCCTTGGGGCGCAGACCCGCCGCCAAGGCGGCTTCCATGGCGGAATCCAGATTGGCCGGGTCCATGTTAAAGGTATCCGGCAGAATATCCACAAACACCGGCGAGGCCCCCACCAGAGCCACCGCTTCGGCTGTGGCGGCAAAGGTAAAGCTGGGGCACAACACCGCATCGCCGGGGCCTGCGCCTTTGGCCATCAGGGCCAGCACCAGAGCATCGGTTCCGTTGGAGCATCCCAGGGAATGGGCCGCGCCGCAAAAGGCGGAAAGGTTGTCCTCCAGTTCCTTGATTTCCGGTCCCATGATAAAAGCACCATGGTCCAGCACCCGCCCAATGGCCTGCTCAATTCGGTTGCCCAACCGGTTGCGCTGGGCCTGAAGATCAATGAACGGAATGGGGGTGGTCATGGGGTCTCTTCAAAGGGGGCTTCCAACCCAACCCGGGATGGAAGGAAATACAACCTGTTTGGCAAGCGGGTTTGGGGGCCTGTTCCGGCGGGCCGCCGCAATCAGGCGGGGGGATGGAAAAAATCAGGGGAACAAATCGTGCCTTCACCCTTAAAAAACAACGATACCCGCCCCCCGCCATGCCGTCAAGAGGCTTTGGGCGGGATGGAAAGGGGGAAATCACCGGGTGTAATGGCCGGTGGTTTGGGCTTTGGCCAGCACCACCCCCTCCAGAGCATGGTTAAAGGCACCCAGGCTGGTTTTGGCGGGAAGGGTCAGTTTGTCCACACTCAGGGCGTACACAATGCACACATAAGGGTGATCTCCGCTGCCAGCCGGGGGTTGGGGACCGCCGTATCCGGCAAACCCAAAGGAGTTTTCCAACTCTTTTCCGGGGGAGGGAACGGCCTTGCCGGATGCCCCCCGGGGCAAAGAAGGGACCTCCGGCGGGATGTTGACCACCAGCCAGTGGACCCAGTTGTGGGCCACCGGATGGGGGTCCACCATGGAAAAGGCAAAGGATTTGGTCCCGGGGGGGGAATTCTTCCAGGAAAATCCCGGAGAAATGTTTTTTCCCCCGATGGCGGTCATCACAAAGGCAAGAGGGATGTTTCCCCCGTCTTTGAAATCCGCGGATTGAAGCTCCATGGGCTTCTCCTTTGCGGCTTGCGGGGCGGCCATGGCGGGGATTCCCCCATACAAGCCCAAAACCAGTCCGGCCCAAACCACCCGCCTTGCCATCCTCCTCCGCCGCTGCTTCATAAGCTGTCCTCAATGGCCGCCTTTATCCCCATTTTCCTTCATTTCCATCCTACACCCTCACCGGAGGAAAATCTTCTTTTCCGTCATATCAGCCGCTCCGGGCTGGCTCTTGGGCAGGGTCAGGGTGATGGTGGTGCCCTCCCCCAATTTGCTGGTCACATTCAGGGTTCCCCCGTTGAGTTCCACCATTTCCTTGCATATCATCAGCCCCAGCCCGGTTCCGGTTTCCTTGGCGGTCCCTTGAGAGCGGACGTTTCCCCCCACCGCAAACAACCGGGGAATGTCCTCCGGTTTGATCCCCACCCCCTGGTCGGTAACCGAGACGGCCATATGGCCGTTGACCGCCGCCGCCCCCACCTGGATTGTTCGTCCCGGATGGGTAAACTTGATGGCGTTGGAAACCAGATTTCGCACCACGGTGCGGGTCATGTTCTTATCGGCCACCACATTCATCCCGTCAGGGATATCCGATGTCAGCCGGATGTCCTTGGCCATCGCCATGTCTCCCAGCAGTTCCAACTCAGGCAGCAGGGCTTTATCCAACAGAAAGGTTTCCGGGATAGGGTCCACCTTGCCCATCTGGATCATGGCCCATTGCAGCAGGTTTTCCAGCAGAGTGTACCCCCTGATGGATGTGGAATGAATCCGCCCGGCAAATTCCTGGGCCTCATCCGGGTGTAAATCCTTTAAGGATGTGGCCAACACTTCCGATGTGGCGATCAGGCTGGAAAAAGGGTTTTTCAAATCATGGGCGATAATGGAAAAGAACTTGTCCTTGCTGGCGTTGATTTTATGGACCTCTTCCAGGGCAAAATTCAACTCAACCGTTCTTTGCTTCACATCCGCTTCCAACCGGTGGCTGTATTTTTCTCTTGTTTCATTCTCACGGCGCAGGCTGTCCAGCAAATGAGCCTGGGCGGCCTCTTTTTCCAATCTCAACAATTGATAGCGGTCC
>JAOUFO010000287.1 GCA_029858165.1 Deltaproteobacteria bacterium
TGGCCGTCCGGTATGGGTGGAAATCACCCAACGGGAACTGGAAAAACGGTTTAAGCGGATTGTGTAAACACCGGAGGGAACAAACAAAAGGAGGGTTACTTGTAGGCTTTTCCGCCGGGGGAGATGTCTTCCGGAAGGGTTTTGACTTTGGCAATCCGGCTCGCCCGGCCAGCCGTTTTCCGGGCGGCATCCTTAAACAAACCGGGGGCCTTTACCACATTGTTGCGGCCGTTTTCTTTGGCGATATACATGCACTGGTCCGCCGCCTTGATCAACCCTTCCGCCGTTTCGGCGTCCTCCCCAAAGGTGGATACCCCAAAGCTGGCGGATACAAAGCCCAGGGGCTGGCGCTCGGCATGGGGAAACGGGGCCTCCAGCAGAGACCGGCGCATTTTTTCGGCAATCACCACGGCCATTTCTTTTTGGGTTTCCGGTAAAACCACCACGAATTCCTCCCCTCCGTAGCGGGCGGCCAGGTCCGATGCCCGCACCGAATTGGCCAACACATGGGCCACCCCCTTTAACACCTCATCCCCCAATTGGTGGCCGTTGGTGTCGTTGTAATGCTTGAAGTTGTCTATATCCAGCATAATCAGGGAGCAGGGCTTTTTTGTCTGGCGGGAGTAATTGATCTGGGTTTCCAAAAATCCGTCAAAATGTTTGCGGTTGGCCAGTTTGGTCAACCCGTCGGTAAAGGCCTGGCGCTGGGCCTGGTCCATGTTCTGGGTCAGGGATTCCTGCTGCCGTTGGGATTGGATCAGGGAACTGACCTTGAACCGAAGATCAAATATGGAATACGGCTTCACCAGGAAATCGGAAACCCCCCGCTCTACGGCGATGGTCCGTTCGGCGTAATCATCATACAGGCCGCTGATGGCCAGAATGGGGCATGCATGGCGCCGGTCCTGGACCAGGGATGCCACGATGCGGTGGTTGTTCCATCCGGGTTCGGCCAGATGGGGGTCCATCACCACCAGGTCCGGGCGAAAGTCCTCGTAGTTTTCCAAAAACTCAAACGGCTCGCTGGTTTCCAGAATCACAGAGGTGGGCCACAGGTGTTCTATCACCCCCCGCACAATCAGCCGGTCCATATCCTGTTCGTCTAAAATCAGAATGCGGTTGGGCCGCTCCTCCCCCTCTTTTTGGGTGCAGGGGAGCAAAATGGAAATGCGGGTGGTTTGGTGGTCTCTTAAAAACTGTAAGGAACCCTGATATTGGGAAATGACCTTGCGGGCCATGGGCAAACCGATCAACAGCCCCATTTTTCCGCCCACCCCCATTTCCGCGGTGATATTGGCCAGGTTTGGCCCCTTATAGGTGATTTCCAGGTGGATTTGCTGGGTTTTATCCAGCTTTACCCCTTGGATGCGGATGACAGAATCCGGGGCGGAAACCCCCAGGGCCTGCTCCAACAACAGGTTGAACATCACCTTGAAGCGTTCAGAATCTCCCAACAGGCTTAAGGAAATGTCGGGGAAGTGTGACTCCAGCCGGATGCCCATCCGGGCGGCGGGGCCTTCCATGTCCTTCAACACCTGGGAAATCAGCTCATTCAGATTGACCGGCGCGGACTCCAGGGATTGCAGGTTGACCTGCAAATCAATCAGATGGTTGATGTTTTCAGATATAGCCTTTAAATACCGCCCCTGTTCCACAATGGAATCCACATGACGGCCCATTTCATGGTTGTGCAGGTCTTCCGACATTTGGAGCAGCTTGGTGGAATGGTTCAGTATTTTCCGGATGGGGCTGGCAAGCTCATCTCCAATCACTGTCAGGCTTTCCATCTTCAGCCTGTCGGACCGCTGCAATTCCTGAAAGGTGGATTCCAGGTCCATCAGGGCCTTGCGGATTTCCTCGTTCTTAAGCGCAATGGAATGTTCCTGGGCACGTTGCACGGTGATATCGGCCATCTGGATGGACACCGCCAGAAGTTCGCCCCCCAGGCTTTTGATGGGAGAGACCGTGACCTGGAAAATCATCGGGTTTTCATGGGTTTGGCAGGCCCATTCTCCGTGCCAGGGTTTTCCGTAGGCCAATCCGGTAAAATTGCCCAGATCAAACGATTTTAACAGATCCTGGATGTTTTGATTGGCGATTTTGCTGGTGAACTGAATAAACAACATGCCCGCCGCAGGGTTGTAACGCTGCACCACCCCATTGGGGTCCGTGATGACCACAGGGGTTTCGCTGGATTCAATCACCTTGGAATACAGCAGCACCTCTTTCAGTTTGTCCTCCACCTCACCTTCCAGCCGCACATTGCTGGATGCCATTTCCTGAACCTTCTGCATGGCATCTTCATACAATTTGGCCCGCAGGGAGGTTTCCTGAAGTTTGGCGGTCATGATGTGGGCAAAGACCGATAGCAGCTGGGCCGCCTGAACCGGCTTTTGGGTGGAGTTTTTGACCACATTGGCGGAAATGCGCACCAGCCGGGAGTGGGATTGGGCCGCCACATCGGCGGAACGGGGGGCGGAGGTGGTGAGAGCGAATTCTCCGATGATGGAACCGGGAGTACTGAGGGTGATGATCAGCTTGCCATCGGAGGAGACCGCCAGAGAACCGTCCAGCAAAAAGTACAGGTCCTCATCCACGGTGCCTTCCCGGATGATGTATGTGCCCTGGGGCACCTCGTACAAAACCCCCTGTCGCAACACGGACCTTAGCAGGTCGTGGCTCATGGTCCTGAAATAGGGGCTTTGAATCAAGGTTTGGAGGCATTCCTCCACCAGTGCCTTGTTTTTGCCCAGTGGTTTTTCTTTCACTTCCGGCATGGGGGACGGACCATCCTAATGGGAGTTTCAGACATGGAGATTTCCAGAAAATGATACCATTTTCTTTTAATAAATTCAATGTTTCAACCGTGAGAACCCGATGACAAACCATCCAAGGAGCATGCCAATTCCCATCCTCCCGGGGGTGAAAACAGAAAAAAGGGGGGCGGCCCTTCCCACAAATGATTTTTCGGGGGTAATTAAACACCCGTTAAACGAGTTTGGCGCCCTTTTTGTTCTTATTTCATCGGTTGAGTTTATTTCATTTGGTACTGTTTGAAAAAACGATGGCAGGGGGGTGCGGTTATTGTCGCAATATGCGACCGGGGA
>JAOUFO010000288.1 GCA_029858165.1 Deltaproteobacteria bacterium
GTTTGCCTTGCAGGAGGCTTTGGTGTCCCACACCCTTTTTGGGGGGGTGGCCTGGGGCTCCCTGGCCGCCACCCAGACCGCCACTCTGCCCGCCCGCTGGCTGGCCCCCCTGGCCGGGGGTCCGGCAGTCACCTTTGCCCTGGCCGCCTCCGGGGCAGGCTGGGCCTGGTGGGCGGGAAGCGCCTCCGGCGTCGGGCCGGTATTTTGGCGGCCATCGCGGCCCCAGACAAAACACCGGACAACCACCACCTTGCAAGTCTATGGGCGAAAAACAGCCTTTCTGGCCCTGGCGGGGCTGGCCGTCACCCCCTGGATTTCTCCGTTTGCCCCCCCTGGGGGAAAACCCCTGATGATCTTACCGGAAAACAATCCGAAAATCCTCACCAATCAGCCCGGTTCCCTGACGGAGATTCCGGCGGTGCTGGCCACGGCCAATATCCCCCTGGAAATGGTGTCGGATCCGGCCCGGGCCGATGAACTTTCCCGGATTTGGCTGGCCCGCACCCTGCCGGTATTGAACGCCGCCCAAAAGCAGGAATCCCCCCCCCGGAGGTGGCTGGTTGTGTGGCCGGAATCGGCCATCAGCGGTCAGGTGGAACACAGCCGCCGCCTGGAACTTTTGGCTCAATGGGGGGAGCTTTACCGGGCCGATTTTCTGCTGGGTTCCAATAACCTGCACAACGGAGAGGAAACCAACGCCGCCTATCTGGTAAAAGGGAATCCGCCGGGATACATCCGCTACGAAAAACGGATGCTGGTCCCCTTTGGGGAGTACATGCCGGGGGGGTTTGGCCCGTTGTTCAAGCGCAAACTCACCCCCGGCCAGCGGGATTACACCCCGGGGAGGCTGCCCCCGGTGATGGAGTGGCGGCACATTCCCCTGGGGGTGGCTATCTGCCAGGAAAGCACCCTGCCGGGACACATGCGGCTGGCGGCCAAAAAAGGGGCGGTGGTGGTGGTGGTGCTGGCCAACGACCAATGGCTCCCTCCGTCCGTCCGAATGCACCCCCTGCGGTTGACCGCCCTGCGGGGGCTGGAAATCGGCCGGGATGTGCTGGTGGCCGCCAACGGGGGGTTTTCGGCCCATTTGCGCGATGGAAAGGCTCTGGCGCTGGCCGGGTGGGAAGACCCTCCCCTGGCGGTCCAGGCCACGCTGAACACCCGGGACACCCCCTGGACCCGTTGGGGGTACCGGCCGTTGGCCGCGCTGACCGCCCTGTGGGGAATGGCAGGGTGGCTTTCCACCGGGAAATCCCCCCGCCGGAAGCCCCGCTCCCCCGGAAAATTTTGACTTTTCCGCCGGTTTTCGGCTTTATGTACAGGAATGAAGGCTTGAGTTCCATCCCCCAGCCATCACCCCAGCCCACCCAGGAACGGCCATGGCATCAAATTCCCCAAAAGAGGACGGGTCCAAACCTGCCGGACGGGATCTTCCCGAAGATTTCGCCAACCGGCTGGCCACCAAAATCATTGTGACCAATGAGCGGGAGCGCAACCCGGAGGAGGCCACCTTTAAGGTGGCCTCCCTGATTCTGCGCACACTCGGGGTAAACAACCGCCAATCTTATTTTATTGAAACCAGCGAAATCCTGCTGGCCGAAGAGGAAACCCAACGCTACGCCGCTGTGGCCTGGGCTTCCATTTTGATGGAACGGGAGCATATCCCCGGCTGCGACGCCTTTATCAGTCACACCCTGGATATTGTGATTGATGAACACATGAATCTGGCCAAACCGCTGTATGAAATGGAAATGCGGCGCAAGAAATTCTCCCATTACGCCTGGCTGATGGGAGAGGTGTTCATCAATATGATGCGGGTCAGCTCGGATCTGTATGAGGTGTTAAGCCAGCTTTACGGCCATATCATCCGCAAGGAAATGGCCCTGGAACTGAAAAATGCTGAGGAAAAGGATACCAAACGGCGGATCATCATCGGCTCCCAACGGGAAAAAGAAACCGCCAGCAAAAAACTGTTTGATGACACCCTGGATTACATCAATACCCGCGGAGAATTCAAAAGCGATTCCCTGAACCAGCAGAACCCCAACGAATTCATCGCTGTGCTGACGGACCGCCTGCGGGGGACCCGCCGCTATGTGATCCAGGATATTGTAAACAAACAGGCCCTGGACCGCAAAAAACAGGCCGAAAAAGAACTGAGCGAAAAGCAGGCGGGGGCCGAGGAAATCATCCGGGCCAAGGAGCCGTTTAAAAAAGCCCTGGCCCTGTTTTTAACGGAAAAACGCTACAACTTCAAATACCTGTCTGTGGAAAAAGTGCGGGTGACCATCCAGGTGATGTCCATCATCACCGGAATCTTCTATTTTCTGGCCGGGTATCTGGGGATTCAGGGGATGCATTGGGTGGAAGGAATCATGATCGGCCTGGGAATGTATCTGTTTGCCCGGTTCGCCGCCTCCAGGGCCAGTTTCAAGCGGTTTTATCCCTACGATGTCAGCAAGGAACTGGAAACCGTGGTGGGACAGATCACCCCGGTGCTGAGAAAAATGGCCAAGGAGCAGATGGGACCCTTTGTCACCCGGCAGGTAAAAGACAAAGCCAACCTTCAATTGCTGCCGGTGATGCCGGAGTTCATCAAATATCTGTTTGCCGTGATGCCGGACCGGCGCAATATGATTATCTCCTACGAGGAATTGCAGGAGGTGATGGATGAACTGGAAATGGACGTGGCCCGCCAGTTGCGGGACACCCATTACTTCCAACAGCACTCCCCCCACCTTCACTAACCGCCCCCCCGGCTTCACCACCGCCTTTCTTTTTGGGGCGCTGCCCAAACCCTGCAAGGGAGCGTCCTGTCCAGCGCCAGCACCGGCCTCCGCCTGTCGGCACTGCCTCCATGCGGGGTGCGCCGGGCTGGTGCCTTTCTTTTTGGGTTCCCTGGACCCTGTTTACACCTTCTTCAAAATCCGTAAATGGGGGGCGCGGGGGGGCTTGCTCCCCCGCATTGCTTATGTCTTTTTTGGTCACTCCGGCCAGCAACCAGCACAGCCCTGCGTTGTGTCGCCTGGCGGCTCCAAACGCCGTAGGCTGGCTGGTTGCCTTTGTTTTGGGGGTCCCGGCCAGCAACCAGCACAGCCCTGCGTTG
>JAOUFO010000019.1 GCA_029858165.1 Deltaproteobacteria bacterium
GCCGCCTCCCCCCAGGGGACCACCTGGTATCCGGCGGATTCCAAATGTTGGCGGAGGGAGTCCGCCTCGGCATGGTTCAACCGACACCCCAGGGAATGGACCGCCGCCCTGGGCTTGGGTTCTGCCTGGGGGAAGGAGGATACAACCGGGTTTTTCTTGGAACGCATCCAGCTCCATGTGGGATAAACTGATTGTTGAACAGGGGCCCTGTTTCATCTTGGCGGGAAGGGGTCCATTCTACGGGACCCCCGGCAGACTGACAACCCGGACCAACACAAACAAAATACCGTACACCAGCACCCCAGCCTTATTTCTTGTCAACTTTCACCGCCCGTGGTTTATTAGAAACGCAGTGCGGACCGACTTTTTCACCTTTTTTTTTATGGATCCGCTCCTGTTGCCCCCCCTGGGGGAAGAACCCGCCCGGAAGGGGGCCAACACCCCCATCCGGCCCATAACCCATTTATTTTAAGGCTTCTGCCGGAGGAAACCCCCACCCCCGGCACACCCATCATGCGGCTGAAACAGCTCCGTCTATCCGGATTCAAATCCTTCTGCGACGACACCACACTCACTTTTACGGAAAACGGCATTTCCGTAATTGTGGGACCGAACGGTTGCGGCAAAAGCAACGTGGTGGATGCCATCCGCTGGGCCTTGGGGGAGCAATCCCCCCGGTTCCTGCGGGGGGGGGCCATGACAGATGTGATTTTTAACGGAAGTGCCAGCCGCAAGCCTGTGGGCCGGGCCGAAGTCACCCTGATTTTTGACAACAGTCAGGGTCTATCCATAGAAAAGTTCCAACAATACGCTGAAATCTCTGTTACCCGCCGGATCTATCGCTCGGGCGAAAGTGACTACCTTATCAACAACACTCCCTGCCGCCTGTTGGATATCCGGGAACTGGTGATGGACACCGGGGCCGCAGGCCGATCGTATTCCATCGTAGAACAGGGAAAGGTGGACCAGTTTGTCACCAACACCCCCACCGAACGGCGGATATTCCTGGAAGAGGCGGCTGGGATTGTACGCTATAAAACCAAACGGATTGCCGCTGAAAAACGGATGGACCAAACCCGGCAAAACCTGCTGCGGGTCCATGATGTGCTGGGGGAGGTGATCCAGCGGGAGGAGACCCTTCGGGACCAGGTGCAAAAAGCCCGGGATTACCTTGCCCTGCGGGATGAAGTGGCCAGCCTGGGCACCCAGCTCAACCGGGCCAGGTACATGAAAAGCTCCGCGAAATTCCGGGAAATCACCGCCCGTCAGCAGGAAGATCAAACCCATCTTGATAACATCACCCTGGAATACCAGACCCGGATGGCCCGGCAGGAAAACAAAGAGGCCGAACTGACGGTGATGGAGCACCTGCTGCGGGACATGCGCGAAGAGGTCCACGGGCAGGAAAAAGCCATCGGTGCCCAGGAAACCGATCTGGCCCTGCGCCGCCAGGAAAAGCAAAACCATGAAGAATGGATGAGCCGCCTGGAGGCCAACAAGGAGGATTACCAAAAGCAACATACCCGGCTGGAACAGGATATTTCCCACCAAAGGGAGGAAGTCCACCGGCTGGAAGCCCAGGAAACCACCCTGCGGCAGTCCATCGCCACCGATGAACAAATTTACCAGGAGCGGGAAACCATCCGGTTGGCCATTGAGGCAGAGGCCAGGGCCACCCAGGAACGGTTGCTGGAATGCCATACCCAATCTTCCGGTGTGTCCAACCAAATCATCTTTCTGAATGAAAAAATCGTTGAATCAGACCGCCGGGGGGTGGTTTTGGAAGAACAAACGGCCGCCACCGGGCAGGAACTGCAAGGGGCGGTATCCCAATTGGAAGCCAAGCGGGCCTTTCATGCCGGGCAAATCAAAGCCCTGGAGGAAATTAAAAATAAGGCTGAAACTCTGGATGACCTCCTGGCCGAGAAATCCTCCCGGTTGGAATCGGCCAGGGAGGAACTGCGGGCCACCGAAAAAAGGCTGTTGGATACCCACACACGGCTGGATGCCCTGAAGGAAATCCATGCCGGGTATGAAGGATTTGCCGAAGGGGTGAGAAGCTTTCTTCAATGGGCCGACAGCCAGCCGGAACGGCGGAAAAACCTGGGGCTGATCGGCCCTTTGGTGGATTTTATCACCATTTCCCCCCAGGTTCTGGAATGGGCCGGAGGGTTTTTGGCCCCTTATCTGGAACTGATCGTGGTGCGGCAAACGGCCCAGGCTGCCCAATTGGAGCAGATTCTGGGGGCGGAGGGTTTTGGCCGGGTGCGGGTGGTGGCCCTGGACATGACTTCCAGCCCCGCAGGAGGCTCCGGCAGTCCCCCCTCCGGTGAGGAGACCCTGGCCGGATGGGTGAGCCTGCCCCCCGATATGGAACCCTTGCGGGCCAGACTGTTCGGCAACATCCGGCTTCTTCCCCCAGACACCACCCCCCACCCCCTGCCAGAGATGGTCACCAAAAGCCTGGGCAATGGGGGCGGATTGGAATGGCTGGCCCCGGACGGGCGATTCCATATTGACCCGAAGGCGGTTTACTCCCTGGGCAAGGCCCAACCCGCTTCGGTGGCCGTGCTGAAACGACGGCAGGAAATTGAAGCCCTGGAAGAAAAACTGATTGAGGCCCAGGGGGCGGCGGCCCGCCAGCGGGAATCCCTGGAAAGCCTGGAGGCCGAAACCGGCCTGATGACCGCCCAACGTCAATCCTTGGAGGAAGAACGGCAGCAAAAAAACCTGGAAACGCGGGGTTTGGAACAGGAATTTTCCCATGGGGAACGGGAAACCGCCAGGTTAAATCAGATTCTGAACAGCCTGAAAACCGAACAGGGGCAGTTGAAATCTGACCGGGAAAACGCCCTGGAACAAAAGACCCGCCTGGAAAACGCCCTCCGGGAATGGAGCGCCAAACGGATATCCCTGGAGGCCGAACTGGAGGAAATTCATAAAAAAGAAGCTTTGTCCCGCGAGGAAAGCAGTCAACTGGGCCAACGGCTTACCGAAGCCAAAGTGGACCACCAGCGGGTGCTTTCCACCCTGCAAAACGGCCAGACCCGGCTGAACACCCTGGCCGTGGAGGCCGCGCAACTGGTAGACCGGGCCGCCGGGTCCGATGAAGCGATCACCGCAGAGGCGAAAAAAGTGGCCAAGGCGGTGTTGGAAATAGAACGATTGTTGGAATCCCTGGCTCAGGCCAACACGAATCTGGCCAAAATCCGCCAAACTCTGGTGGAAAGGGCGGCCGATTTTGCTGAACAGGAAGGAATCAAATCCCGGATGAACGAGGAAAACCGGGTGTTCCGCACCAAAGTGGAAGAAGCCCAGACCAAACTGGCTAAACTGGAAGTGGCCCTGACCGAAGAACGGATGCGCCTGGAGCAAATTCGCGAAATGCTTGGAGAGGACATTCCTCCCGATGAACAAGAACCCTCCATTGATGAGGCGGATGTGGAGGCCCGCTGGGCCAAAGGACGCAAGGCACTGGAAAAAATGGAAGGGGTCAATCTGGCCGCTCCGGAGGAATACGATGCACTGAAAGAGCGGATCGGGTTTTTATCCCAGCAAAAAGAGGACCTGGAAAAAGCCTGCAAAGACCTGGAGGAATCCATCCGCCACATGAACACCGAATCCCGCAAGCGGTTTAAGGAAACTTTTGATAAGGTGAATGAAAAATTCCAGGAGGTGTTTCCCCGGGTGTTTGAGGGGGGATCGGCCCGGCTGGTGTTGACCGAATCTGAGGATTTGCTGCTGGCGGGGGTGGATATTGAGGCCGAACCCCCCGGTAAAAAACTGTCCAGCCTCAATCTGCTTTCTGGAGGGGAAAAGGCCCTGACGGCCATCGCTTTGATCTTTTCCTTTTTCCTCATCAAGCCCAGCCCGTTTTGTCTGCTGGATGAGGTGGATGCCCCCCTGGATGATGCCAACGTGGGACGATTCAACCGGTTGGTCCAATCCATCACGGACCGCAGCCAGTTTATCATCATCACCCACAACCGGCGGACCATGGAAATCGGCAACCTGCTATATGGAATCACCATGGAGGAAAACGGGGTTTCCAAAGTGGTTTCGGTCAATCTGTCGGACCATGGCTGACCGGTAACCTCATCCCGGCTGACAACCCCTTCAGGGGGGTTTGTCGGCAAATCCGCCCGGATAAACAATCCGCACCTGAACGCCAGCATGCAGACCATCCAAAGGGAACCCCTATGAACCCATTTTCCAACCCCTGGAAGTACATTTTCCCGATACCCCGGAAGACCAATCCATCCGCCGCCAAAAAAAAGGGACCCGGCGGCGCCAGAATCGCCGGAGGGTGGATGATGGTGCTTGCCCTGGCCCCGTTGTTGTTGTGGAGCGGCCCGGCACGGGGGGAACCGGGGGTGGAAACCGAAGCCCTGGCCGAATCCATTGCCGCTTCCCTTAGCCATCTAAAAGGGGACCAATACAAAACCGCCGCCTTTTCCCGTATCCGGCAGGCCGGGGGTCCGGCCTTGGATGTCAACGAACTGATTGACTATGCCAATGTGAAAATTGTGCAGGACCGCAGACTGCGGGTGATAGACCGGTCCAAGCTGCAACTGGTTTTGCAGGAACAGAAAATGCTGCTTTCGGATGTGGTATCAGCCAAAGATTACCAGGAACTGGGGAAGCTGCTGGGGGTGGATTTGTTCATTTACGGCACCATTTACGCAGATTCCCTGGTGCTGAAAGCCATAGATGTCCAAACCTCTGTGATTATCTGGGCCCAGGTGTTTCCCTTGGGGAAGGACACCCCCCGGGCCGATTTGTTGAAGGATTTGGGACGGGCCATGATTCGTTCCATGCGGGATAACCTCACCCGTCTGAAGGAAGAGGCCACCATCCAGTCCATCAGCTTCTGGTCTGTCAACAGCCCCCCCCCGTTTCAGGTGGAGGAAACCGTGGATTTCCTCACCGTGGCCATCACCCGGGACGGAAGCTTTCATGTGGTGGACCGCGAAAACCTGCGGTTGATTTTAGACGAACAACGGTTGAACCAGGCCTCTTTTATAGATGAATCCCATGCCAAACGGCTGGGAGAACTGTACGGAGTGGACGCCTTTATTTACGGAGGGATTACCCGCAAACAGCAGGGCAGCTATATCGCCTCTCTCAAGCTGCTGAACATTTTAAGCGGAGTGATTGAGTGGGCGGACCTGATCAAGGTGGGGGCCAATCCTTCCACCTCCGAAAAATCCTCCGCCAAAAAATCGGAAGACAACATGGTGGAAGTCTCCGGCACAACCTTTCTGCAAGGAACCAACGGCTCTCCGGTGGAGGCCCAGCCTCTCCATCAGGTCCGGGTGACTCCCTTTTTGATAGACTCCACCGAGGTCAGCAACGGGGAATATCTGAATTTCTTAAAGGCGAAAAAATACCGGATGCCGGTGGGCTGGCAGAATGACACCTACCCCGACGGCAAGGCCAACCTGCCGGTGGTGGGGGTCAGTTGGGAGGATTCCCGGAATTACTGCCGGTATGCCCATAAGCGGCTGCCCGCCGAATCGGAATGGGAGATGGCCGCCAGGGGGTCCAAAGGGCAAACCTACCCCTGGACCGCTGAAAGTTTTACCCCGGGCATCGCCATCACCCGGGAATCCGGCAGCAAGGGGCCGGTGGATGTGAATTCCACCACCATGGACAGCAGCCCGTTCGGGGCAGTCCATATGGCGGGCAATGTAAGGGAATGGGTGGAGGACCTGTTTAATCCCTATCCGGGTTCCAGAGCGACCAACAACAAATACGGCAGAGAGCGGGTGGTGCGGGGAGGGTCCTGGGCCACCGATTCCAGGGCCGCGGCCACTTATTTCCGGGGGTCCAGCCAGCCCAATCTGGCCTGGCAGGATGTGGGGTTCCGTTGCGCCAAATCCATTCCTTCCATCAGCGCCAAACAAGCCCCCTGACCCCAGGTCAACCCGTTCCCGCCAAAAATTCTAGCTGGTCAGGCTGGCGAACAGCAGGGGCAGTTTTTCCGGCAGTTTTTGCACATGGTCCACCACGGTAAATCCTCTGGGGCCAAAAATGCGGGAGACATACTCATCCGCTTCCGGGTCCAGGGTCAGGCAATAGGTCATGATTCCCCGGTTGGACAGCTCTTCCACCGCCTTTTTGGTATCCTGTCGCAGATACTGGGGGTCCCGGATGTCTATATCGGCAGGCTCCCCATCCGATACCAGCAGAATCAGCTTTTTCCGCTGAGGTTGCCGCCCCAGGTGCATCGCCGCATGCCGCAACGCCCCCCCCATGCGGGTGGAAAGCCCCCCTTTTAACCCTGCCAGACGCCCTTTGGCATGGTCGTCCCAGGGATGACCAAAATCCTTGACCCTGAAATACTGCACATCGTGGCGACCGTCGGAGGCAAATCCATGGATGGCCAGGGGGTCTCCGATGGCATCCATGGCCCAGGCCAGCAAACCGGTGGCCTCCCTGGCCAGTTGCAGCACCGGGCGGTCGGTGCCGGGCAGGGTTTCGTTGGTGGATTCTGAAAGGTCCAACAGCACAACCACCGCCAGGTCCCTGGTTTTGCGAATGGTCCGGATATTGATGCGGGGGTCCGGGGTTTGGCCGCACCGCAGGTCCACCATGGCCCGAATGGCGGCGTTGATATCTATTTCATCCCCGTCCTCCCGGTTGCGCTGACGGACCACCCCCGCCGGTTGCAGGGCATCAATGATGTGTTTCAGACGGGTAGCCACCGGCCGGTATTCCACCAGGGTGTTGTCTATCACCGCCGGGTCCCCGGCTTTTTGCCGTTTTTCAAGCACCGTCACCCAATCGGGCCGGTGGAGTTGAACCTGATAATCCCATTCGTGGTAATGAAACGGCTGACTGACCGGCTCTCTGCCTTCCAACTGGTTCAGGCTCACCCCCACCGGGTCTCCATCCCGGAAAAACTCTGATTCCAGAATCCAGATTTCCTGGGCGTCATCCCCGGCCAGTTCGCAATCCAGTTCATCCCACATATCCATCAGAGATACGGTTTTGCGGACCTGCTTGTGGCTGGCCGAAACATAATCCGCCTCACGCCAGGTGTTTTCGTCAAAAGCCCAAATGTACCGGTTGTCATCCCGGTAGGGTATGTTGATTCCCTCCAGCACCCTCAGGGATGGAACCGCGGCCCGCCCGGCCAGCCGGTTCAGCATCGTCACCCCCAAATCCCAGCTGATTTGATTGTCTTGGGGGGTTTGGGCAAACCCCCGGCGGAAATCTTCGGCGGATTCCATCACCCAGGGGTCCGGGTCCACCCGGGTCTCATCCAACATGGCCCAGGCGGCCCGTTCCAACAGGTCCACCACCGGGTCCGCCTTCCCCGTATCCCGCTCCGGTTTGTTTTGGTGGAATCCCAGCCACAAAGCCTTTAAACCGGGAAATTCTCCAATGGCCAGTTGTTCCACCCTGGCATCTTCAACCAATCCGATAAAAGCCATTTGCACCGGGGTAAGAGCCTCCGCCGAGATGGGGTCCGTGCCATACACCAGATGGGCCGCCAAATGGGCGCCCACCGCCCGATAGATTTCTTTTCCCGGAATGCCGGGCAGATCATCATAAGCATCCGGCAGGTGCAGCACACGCTGTTCTATAAAAGGTTTGTACCCTTCAGCGGTTTCATAATCCCCGGATGTGGGCCGCATAAAAAAATCCCGCCCCCACAAGGCTCTTAAGTAAAAATTCAGCCGACGCTGGCTGTCCACAAACAGGGTTCCCCGCCGTTCCTTTTGCAGCACCGCCTGACTGTCGGCGGATTCCAACCCGAAATAGGCGGTTTGCGCCTGAAAATCCCGGCCATGGGCTTCGGCCCCCCACAAGGCCCAACGCCGCAGCCCCCCCAAGGTCAGTTTGGAAAACAGTTCATCCAGGTGGGTCAGCATGGGGCGCAACCCCCTGGGGGCCTTGGCCGCCAATTGGTGCAACAGCCCCAGGTACCCCCGCAGCAATTCCTCATCGGCCAACCGGCTGGCCGCCGTGGGCAGACTGGAAAACATCAACGCGATGATCTCCCCGCTCACCAAAGAGGATAACCTTAAGGCGGCATGGACGACATCCTTCACCACCTCTTCCCCCACCTCCTTGGCCACCAGAGGCATGGACTGCAAGTAGGAGATGACCAGATCGTTTCCCCGGCCCAATTGGACCAGGCCTCTGGCTCCCTCCAGATAATTGCCCAGCCCCTGGGGGGTCATCACCCGGGCCGCCTCGGCAAAACTTTCCTGAAGGGTATCCCGCACATGGGGATCATCCCCGGCCAGGTCCAGATAATCTTCCAGATTGATGGTCATAATGGCTGTGGTTCATAAAAGGTTGGGGCCAAACCGCCGGTTATTTCAGGTACAGGCTGGCCCGATAACTTTTGAATTTCAGGTGCTTCCCGCTGGTGTTGCCCACTTCAAAGGGACCTGAATCGTCCCCACCGCCCACCCTTTTTTGCAGGGTGATGAACTCCTGGAAGATTTTTTCTGATTTGCCCAACCCTTTTTTGGCCTGGTTGCAATCCCGTCCGCAGCCGTTGCAGTCAAAAGTCACCCCTTTTTGGATTGTGGTGCGCAAAATGCCGAACAGGCGCAATTCCAAGCGGCCGTCTTTGGTGGACTTCACCTCATAATTTCCCAGGCCCTCCTGCTTGGCCACCCGCTGGCCCCCCTCTTTTTCCACATATTTGCCGTAAATGGTGTTGGATAAATAAAAACTGCCATCGGGCCGCAACCGGAGTTCACCCTCATCATCCCCTGCATCTCTTATTTCCCTTAAAAGGGTCTGGTTCAACAGGTCATCCATTCCCGCCTGCCTGAAGCTTTGGCGGTTGTCTGCCGCGACAGCCAGGATCTGGGGGGTGGGGTCCGGCATAAACCAGCCCTGGCCGTCAAAAAACCGCAGTTCCGTAATCACCAGGTCCTTGTAGGTTTTGCCTTTAAAGCCGTCCGTAATCGTAAGGGTCAGTTTTTTGCCGGTAAACGGTTTGGGTAGCGGGATTTCCTGCCCCCCCATCACATCCAGCACCGGAACATCCGCCGTGTAGCCGTTGTCCCCTTCCAAATGTAGGGTTTTCACCCGGCTGTTTTCTATGCAATGGACATCGGACCGCTGATAGCCGTTCCAGATTTTCAGCTTTTGCACACTCTGAGGCTGATCAAAAACAAACGTCAACACCCCGCCGGTGGTCTGGCCGTCGGTGGACCAGGCGTTTTCATAGCGGGAATCAAACAGGTTCATCACATTGTAGGCTTTGGCCGGCTTCAGGGTGGTGGAGGCATTCACCCCCCCGGATACAAACCGGGGCACCCGGATATCATAAGGGGTGCCATCCCGGCCCTTCAACTGGATGGATTGGATGCACAGGTTTGAATTGCTTCGGAAGTTCAACGTGACGGAATGGACCGGAATCGGTTTTTTGGCTTTTATTGATACCGAATGGTCCGAATCCGGATCGCTGAACAGGAATTCCCCATCAAAGTTTAGATAGGCCCAAATGGATTTTTTCTGATCCAGGGGGCTACAGGTGGTCACATCCATCTGGGAGAAATCAAAATCCCGGTCAAAATACAGATGCACTTTCACAAATTGGGCATCCTTTTCCGCCCGCCATCCCCCGCCGGTGAAAATCTGAAACGGGGACTGGTTTTCCACCGAGGTGGCGGCCACCATATTGAGCCACAAAACCTCCCCCCCCAAGGCCGGGGCGGCAAAAAAGGACAAAACCAAACCAACCCACAGGGCCAGAGCCGATTTTTTTATTGCCTGCCAAGGATATTTCATTTTTTGCCTTTGATGAATGAAGTGAACCTTCCGGGCGGTCCCATGCCGTCACCCGGTTTGAATGATGTGCAACATGTTGTTAAAATTTGTGTTATTCCATTATGGTCTATTCCACAATCGGGTAATTTTTTCTCACGGTTTTGCCGGGCAGCCCATCGTAATGCCACCATTCATGGGGCAGTTGGATAAACCCGGCCTCGGCCATCACCCGGCGCAGCATCAGCCGCCGGTCCAGCTGGTCCCGGGTAAGCAGTCCCCGGGCCGCCATTTTTGGTTCCAGCCGGGGCTGGGCCGCATCGGTAAAGGCATCATAGGGGGTGCCCATATCCAGTTCCCGGCCGTCCGGCCCCAACAGAGATAAATCCACGGCGAATCCGAAATTGTGGATGGAGCCGACATCCGGGTTGCCCACATATTTTTGCTGGGGTGTGCCTTTGACCAGCCCCCAAAACAGCCGTTGCACCGACCGGGGCCGCAGACAGTCAAAGATCAGCAGTCGGGTACCGGGATGGTTCTTTTGCAGAATTTCCGCGGCTTTGAGCAGCTTGTCCGCTGCCAGCCGGTGGAGAAAACAGGTGTTGCGGCCCTGGTACACATTTTGGCCGGTAAAGTTGTGCACTGTGGCATAGCGGATATCCAGGACGATCCCCGCCTGAGGCTGGATTTCCACATAATCCGGCCCAAATGGGTTGGCCGCCGCCCAATTGGGGGCGATGGACAATCCGGTAAAGGCGGTGAGCACCATCCACATGGGGATCCTATGAATCATAAAGCTCCCGGGTTCATGATGGCCTGCCCCTGCCGCCTCCCGCCGGAAGGATTAAAAGAAGGTTCCCACGGCGGCATCCAGGGTGTCCCGCATATCCGGATCGTCGGTCAGGGGCCGCACCAGGGTCATCAGGCAGGCCTGCCGGGGGGATATCCCCCCCGCGATTAAATTGGCCGCATACACCAGCAGGCGGGTGGATATGCCTTCATCCAGCCCGTGGCCCTTCAGGTTGCGGGACCGTTGGGCAATCGCCACCAGTTTTTCTGCCAGACCCTGCTCCACCCCTGTTTCGTGGGCCACAATCTCGGCTTCTATGGCCGCTTCCGGGTAATCAAAATCCAGGGCGCCAAACCTTTGTTTGGTGGATTGCTTCAGGTCCTTCATGAGATTCTGATACCCCGGATTGTAGGAAATGACCAGCTGAAAATCCTGGTGGGCCTCAATCAGTTCTCCCTTTTTATCCAAAGGAAGGGTGCGCCGGTGGTCTGTCAGGGGGTGAATCACCACGGTGGTGTCCTGCCGGGCCTCCACCACCTCATCCAGATAACAGATGGCCCCGTGCCGGGCGGCCATGGCCAGGGGGCCATCGGCCCACCGGGTGCCGTTGGCGTCCAGCAAAAAGCGGCCCACCAAATCACTGGCGGTCATATCCTCATTGCAGGCCACCGTGATCAGTGGTTTTTTCAGCTTCCAGGCCATGTACTCCACAAACCGGGATTTACCACACCCGGTAGGCCCTTTCAGCATTACCGGCATCCGGGCGGAATACGCCGCCTCATACAGAATGACCTCATCCCCCACCGCTTTGTAGTAAGGCTCCCGCCCAATCTCAAATTGTTTGATAATATCCATGGGTTGACTCTTTTGATTGGTTGGCTGAAAATCCCCGCCTCCTCTGCCGGAGGGATCGTTTTCTCCATAAAAAAACCCCCTTCCTCCGCCAGGGAACAAGGGGGCCTTTCATTTCTACTGTCTGAAGACAAAAACCTAAACGGTTTTGCCCCGAAAGATAACCATGGCGGCCCCTTGGGACTGTTTGTGGTTATCATACCCCACCAGACGCACATGGTTGTTGGGGTGGGCTTTGTGGCAGGCTTCGGCTTCCTTCAGGATTTTTTCCACGTTGGTTTCACCAAACATGGGCAATTTCCACATGTACCAATAGTGGCTGAAGGAGTTTTCCGGCTCGGTGTGTTCAATGGCCGGGTTCCAGCCTTTGGACACCAGATATTCCACCTGTTTGCGGCTCTGGGCGGAATCCATGGCGGGAAGGTAAGAGAAGGTCTCAAACTTCCGGCTGGACGGATCGGCCAGACTGGATTTGTAATCTTGCATGTCACTCATCGCGAATACCTCTGATTGGAAATTGGGTTGTTGGATAACGCTTTCATGGAGCCGGAGTTTCGGACGGGCCGTAGGACCCGCCCGAAACCATCCCGGTTATTTATGGGACACATCCAGCTTGTCCACGGTATCAAATTCAAACTTGATTTCTTTCCAGGTTTCCATGGCGATTTTGAGCTCCGGGCTGCTTTTGGCGGCGGAGGTAAGGATTTCCTTGCCCTCTTTTTCCAAAGGACGGCCCTGGTTGCGGGCTTCGGTACAGGCTTCCAGAGCAACCCGGTTGGCGGCGGCGCCTGCGGCGTTGCCCCAGGGGTGGCCCAACGTTCCGCCGCCGAATTGCAGCACGGAATCATCACCGAATATGGAAACCAACGCGGGCATATGCCACACATGGATCCCGCCGGAGGCCACCGGAAACAGGCCCGGCATGGCACCCCAATCCTGGTCAAAGAAAATACCCCGTGAGCGGTCTTCCTTGATGAATTTTTCCCGCATCAGGTCAATCCAGCCCAGGGTGGAGGCGCGGTCGCCTTCCAGCTTGCCCACCACGGTTCCAGAGTGCATGTGGTCGCCGCCGGACAAACGCAGGGCCTTGGTAAGCACCCGGAAGTGAATGCCATGGTGGGGATTGCGGTCCACCACGGCGTGCATGGCGCGGTGAATGTGCAGCAAAACACCGTTCTTGCGGCACCAGTTGGCCAACCCGGTGTTGGCGGTGAAACCGGCGGTAAAGAAATCGTGCATGATGATGGGCATCTTCAGCTCTTTGGCGAATTCGGCCCGCTCATACATATCTTCCGGGGTGGGTGCGGTCACGTTCAGGTAGTGGCCTTTGCGCTCTCCGGTTTCCTGCTCGGCTTTGTGGATGGCTTCGGCCACAAATTCAAACCGGTTGCGCCACCGCATAAAAGGCTGACTGTTGACGTTTTCGTCATCCTTGGTGAAATCCAAGCCGCCGCGCAGACATTCATACACCGCCCGACCATAATTTTTAGCGGAAAGTCCCAGCTTGGGCTTGATGGTACAACCCAGCATCGCCCGACCATATTTGTTCATTTTGTCCCGTTCCACCTGAATTCCGTGGGGCGGGCCGCCGCAGGTCATCACATAAGCGATGGGGAACCGAACATCCTCCAACCGCAGGGCGCGGATGGCCTTAAAGCCGAACACGTTGCCCACCAGGGAGGTCAGCACGTTGACCATGGAGCCTTCTTCAAACAGGTCAATGG
>JAOUFO010000289.1 GCA_029858165.1 Deltaproteobacteria bacterium
CCCGGACCGGGGGGGGGGTGCGGGCGCCATCCCCCGTGAGGACCGGCCCCAAAACGGCCTGCCCCAGGCCAAAACCAAAGCGGGCCTGCCCCAGACCAAATCCAAAGACGGCCCGTCTGAGGATGGGGACCCGGAGCCTGTCCCTGATTTGATGGCCCATGTTTCTTTGCCATCGGTTTCTTTGCCATCGGTTTCTTTGCCGTCGGTTCCTGAGCAACCGGAACAACAGGGGGCCGAGGGGGAACAACCGGTCTCCGGAGATTCTTTGGAACCTGAACCTTTGGGACCTTTGGAATCTTTGGATTCCATCGGATTTCGGGCCGCAGGCAGGGGGCTGGCCAAACCCGTCCCGGCCGGAGAAGCGGCGGATTTGGATGGGGTGGTAAGGGATGCCGCAAATCAGGATGGATTGGTTTTGGATGGGGAGGACCTGGATGTGGATACGCTGGCGGGCCTGGAACCCGCCTTGTGTGAGGATCCCCGCTGGTCGGATTTTTTGCGGCGGTTAAAGGAAGAACCCGGAACCAACGAATTGTACACCCATTTGCGTCGCAGTGAGGTGGTGAATCTGGACGGGGAAACCGTGGAAATCACCCCTCCTGACGGCATGGCTCGCTCTCAACTGGAAAAAAACCAATCTGCCTGGGGAGATACGGCGGCCTTGCATTTGGCCGCCGCCTTTGGCCAGGGGGTGCGTCTGAAAGTGAATCATGATACAAAAAGGATAGCCCGGGAGGAACGGACCCCTGTCGGCAGAGAACGTCTGCGGGAAGAATCCCTGCGTCAGGCCCAGCGGGAACAGGCGGAAAATCATGAGCAGGTTGTAAGGGTGCTGCGGTTTTTTCCCAAGGGCAAAATCAAAAGTGTGAAGCTGAGCGACCCCGAACCCAAATGGAGGAAGGATGTTTAAAGGAAACATTGGCGATTTGATGAAAAAGGCCCAGGAAATGGGGGCCACTTTAAAAGCCAGGCAGGATGAAATGGCTCAGCGGGAGTTTGAAGCCTCGGTGGGGGGCGGCATGGTCAAAATCGTGTTCAATGGACGCATGGAGGCCAAATCCATCACCATAGACCCGGAGGTGGTGGATCCCCAGGACATTGCCACCCTGCAAGACCTGGTGCTTTCCGCCGTCAACATGGGGTTGCGCCAAAGCCGCTCCGCCATCAGTGAGGAAATGGCCAAAATCACCGGGGGGATGAATATCCCGGGGTTTCCGTTATGAATATCCCCCCCTCCCTGGAACGGCTGGTGGAACAACTGGCCCGTTTGCCGGGCGTGGGCCAGAAAACCGCCCAACGCCACGCCTTTTTTATTTTGCGGGAGGCGGATGCCTACGCCCGGGCCTTGGCCGCGGCCCTGGTGGAGGTCAAGGAGAAAATCCGGTTTTGCCGGGAATGCTTCGGTTATGCGGAGGAGGATTTGTGCGCCGTGTGCCGGGACCCGGGCCGGGACCCGGGCCTGTTGTGCGTGGTGGAGCAACCCGGCAATGTGTTTGTGATAGAGCGGTCCGGGGTGTTTAAGGGGCGCTATCATGTGTTGATGGGGGCCGTTTCTCCTTTGGACGGGATCGGGCCGGACCAGTTAAAAATCAGGGAACTGGATGCCCGGGTGTCTGCCCATCCGGTGCGGGAACTGATCATCGCCACCAATCCATCCATGGAGGGGGAAGCCACCGCATTGCATCTGTCCCGTCTGTTGGGGGCCAAGGTGGAAAAACTGACCCGCCTGGCCCGTGGATTGCCGGTGGGGGGCAGCTTGGAATACACGGATGAAGTCACTCTGCATCAGGCGTTTTCCGGTCGGCAGAACTTTGGCGGGTGACCGGCGGAACCCACCCAACCAACCTGATAATTTAGGATTCCCATGGCAAACTATTTTGAATGGAACGATTCTTACAGTGTGGGGGTGAAGGCGTTTGATGAAGACCATAAAATTATCATGCATCTGCTGAACGAATTGCTGAAAGGCCACGACAGCAAAGCGGATATGCAGGCCCAGGGGGAGATATTGATTGAACTCATCAAATACACCCGCTATCACTTCCGCCATGAGGAGGAACTGATGATCCAATCCGAATACCCGGATTACCCGGCCCATCGGGAGCATCACGACCTCTTGTTTGACAAGGTGCTTAAATTCACCAATGATTACTTAAACCGCGCCATGGATTTTATGGCCATCACCACCTTTCTGATGGAGTGGTGGCTGGGCCACATCCAGGAGGAAGACAAACAGTACAAAGGGTGGTTCAATGGCCGCGGCATTCATTGATCGGTTCTATCCTGTAAAATGATTTTCCCGCGGAGCATTTCGCTGGATCCACCCGCCGGGCAGCAGCCGCTCCCCCCGGCTTACCCCCACAACCCAAGGAGCCTGCCTCATGAGTGATCCGACCATTGCCGCCAAACAGCCTGCCGTGATGGAACTGGAACCGGGGACCTACCACTGGTGCCGGTGCGGAAAATCCAAAGGCCAGCCCTTTTGCGATGGATCTCACAAAGGAACATCCTTCACCCCCCTGGCGTTTGATATCACCGAAAAGAAAAAAGTGGCCCTGTGCCAATGCAAGCACACCCAAAACGGCCCCTATTGTGACGGTACCCACAAAACCCTGTAACCGGGCGCATCACCAGAAACCGGACGGCCCAATGGGCCTGCCAGCCTGATCCAATGCCAATGTTGTAAAAAAATGTTTCCTGCTTGGGGGAGATGAGTCCCAAGAAGGAAACAATGGGGGAACAATGATAGATGGGGAGGCCGCCTTCCGGGGGGTGTAAACCCCCGGCAAGTCAGGCTATTTACTGGAGGCGACAAACACCCCGTCCCAGTCGGCGGGGGGGGGAGCCGCTTTGTAATCCTGACAGCGCTGGATAAAGGTTTTGGAAGGGGGGTCATTGGGAATAAACTTCATCACCTCGTTAAATTGGGCGATGGCTTTATCCCATTGTTGGGCACGGTAGAGTTCCAATCCTTTTTCAAAATGGGAAACCCCCTGGGCCACGGATTCGCTGAGTTCCCCTTTTTTGGATAGAATCTCATAAATCCGCACCGGTGTGCTGATCCCCATCACCCGGATGAGGTCCATTTCCCGCCCT
>JAOUFO010000020.1 GCA_029858165.1 Deltaproteobacteria bacterium
GAGTGGGGGATGGTTCCGGCGGGGAAGTTTTGGATTCCCGCCAACCCCGAGTCGGCGTCTATCTGGGTCAGCGCCCCCGTGGTGGGGTTGATGCTGTAGGCCGAAACATTGTCGCTGCCAGCGTTGGCCACGTAGGCGAACAGTGGCGCTCCCGGTGCGGCGCCCCCCCCGCCGCCGCCGCCCCCGCCGCCGCCGCCGCTGCAACCCGGCAGGGCCAGCATCATGGCCACAATGGCCGACAGGGCAAACCCTTTGAATCCCGCTCCCGATGATTGAGTCATCATTCTTTTCTCCTGTTGTGTTTTGTTTGGAAAAACCTGGAATCCCATTACAATGTTTGAAACCTCTGCATAACTGCCAAAAGCTCCCGTTTTGATAAAAAAGCGGGGGTTTGGGGGCCCTGTCCAGCACCAGCACAGCCCAGCGTTGTGTCCCCTACGAGTCCAAACGCCGTTGGCTGGCTGGTGCCTTTCTTTTTGGGTTCCCTTGACCCTGTTCAGGTCTTCTGCAAAGGCCCGTAAATGGGGGGCGCGGGGGGGCAGGCTCCCCCGCATGGTTTTTGGTTTTCTTTTGCGCCCTGTCCGGCAACCAGCACAGCCCTGTGTTGTGTCGCCTACGAGTCCAAACGCCGTTGGCTGGCTGGTGCCTTTCTTTTGCGTCCTGTCCAGCGGCTCCAGCACCGCCACGGGCCTTGCGGCCCGCTTTGGGCGGGCTTGCGCCACCTTTCTTTTTGGGTATTTTGTTTTTTAAAAAAAAGGTTTTAGAATGGGAGTCATGGGCCAACCCCGATTTGCCCCCGCCTGCCGGTTTAAACGGTGTTCCCGGCAGAAATGGGGGCTAGGCCCGGGCGGAACCTGATTCCGCCACGCCGGTGGGATTTCCGGGAAACCGGGATTTTTCACGGGCGATCCAAGGGGACCGCCGGTTCAAATGTCAAAGGCGGGGTTTTGGTGCGGGTCCCCTTAAAGGTACAGCCTTGGGGGCTTATCTTCAGGGCTGTTTTCCCACCTCTTTTTTTGGAAGCCATATGCGCGCAATCCAATTTTTCTCCCTGTTCACGGTTCTGGCTGGCATGTTTGTATCGGCGGCGTTCGCCGGCAACATGGGCCGCGCCACAGGCGGACAACTGGTTTTGTCCAACGCCAACCCCGCCGTTGTTTCCTCACTCATCCTGGCCACCGAAGAGGGTGATGATGGAGATGAGAGTGGCGGTGATGATGAAGGCGATGATGAAGGCAGCGGGATGTAAGCTGGTTGTGTGTGGAAGACCCAAGGCGGGGAACAAAAGTTCCCCGCCTTTTTTTTGCGCGAACCCGGCGGCAGTGTGGGAGTCCATATTTCTTGACATCCGGCCCGGATGGCCTTTTATTGGAAAAAGGTTTAGACTGTTTTGAGAAAAGGGATAACCCCGCAAAACGGGAAATCCTGATCACTTCCATCCGATTCCAACCATAGGGGAGACCATGGCGGCAGACCAGACAAATCCGGAAGCCATCGGGCTGTTGTTTTTGGTGATCGTGGTCACCCTGGTGGTCCACCTTTTTATGTATGACCGCATCAACAGCCTGCGCAATCAGGTGCAGCGGGCCTTTGACCGCATGGCGGATATCCTCAAAGGGCGGTGGAAATACATCCCGGGGCTGGTGGAATCCTTACGGGATGAAATGCGGGAGGAAAACACCCTGTTGGCCGAAATTCTCTACACCCAGAAACGGGCCGTATCCACCGATATTACCAGCCGCAACCGGATTGTGTTGGACAACCAGCTTTCCCAGGCTGTAAGCCGCCTGATGACCGAACTATCCGGGAACCCGGAAATCCGGGATTCAGAATACCTCCAACACCTGGACAGCATGCTGGCCCAATCCGATATGGATATTTCGGAAGCCAGGGCCGATTTTAACCTGCTGGTCAGGGAATACAACCAGACCATCAGCCAATACCCCGCCAAGCTTCTGGCCCGTTTTTTTGGATTCACCCCCTGGGAAATCCTGACCACCACCCCGGCGGTTGAGGGTCCGGCGGCGGCCAAACCGGCCCCGGAAAGACAAGTCGCGGTCGCCGCCAACCCCAAACCGGTGGCGGGGCTTCAGGCGGTTTCTCCCCGGCGGGCGTCCAGCCGGTAATCCTCCGGTTGGCCCCAAATGGGTCCGGGTGGAGACCCACCCCCCGTCAGGTCATTCGGTGCCGGGCCGGTCTCCATTTGCAATTGTTTCAGTCCCCAACCGGCCCCAACGGGTCCCCCCGCGATGGTTACCCCCACTCTTCCGTTTCTAAACTCCCCATCCGCTCACGTTTTCCGGTTTGTTTACAAAGGCGCCCCCCGTCCGTTAAAAGCCTATCTGTTGGAGCGGTACGCCTATGGACGCGATGACCGCTGGGCGGAAATGTTTTACCCCTGCCGAATCCGGTTAAACGGCCAAGCGGTGGATGACACCACCCCCCTGGTTCAGGGGGATGCCATCACCTACCTTCATTTGCGGGAAGAAGAGCCCCAGCCGTTCCCTCCTTCTCCCATGGTGTTGTATGAGGATGACTGGATGATGGTGTTGCTGAAAGGAGACCTGGTTCCGGTGAACCCGGCAGGGGTGTATTACTTCAGTTCATTTGCCCTGTCCGCCAGGGAGGCGTTTTCCAACCCGGAATTAACCCCCATCCACCGGCTGGACCTGGAAACCAGCGGTCCGGTGGTGTTTGCCAAACGCAAAGCCGATATTTCCCGGTTTCACCAATTGTTCGTGGAAAAATCCATCCAAAAACGATACCTGGCCCTGGTAACCGGGGACTTCCCTTCCGGACTGCGGGAAATCAGCGGTTTGATTGCCCCCCATCCGGCCTCCCGCATCCACACCAAGCTGAGCCTTGAACCCGGCCCTTACACCCCCCGTTCAGGGGTCAAACAGGCGGATGGCAGCCTGACCCGGGTGGCAAGCCGTCTTCCTTTCAACGTGCCGGGCCATCCCTCCCCCTTCACTCAATTGGAACTGGAGCCGGTCACCGGCAAAACCAACCAACTGCGGGTCCATCTGGCCCATGTGGGCCACCCCATCGTGGGGGATAAAAAATATCACCCGGATGAGAACGTGTTTTTGGATTGGGTGGTCCACCGGGATTTCAACCGGCTGGCGGACCGCCTGTTGCTGCCCCGTCAGGCACTCCATTGCACCACCCTGGATTTTCCCCATCCGTTTGAATCCCGCCGGGTGGAAATCCGCTCCCCGGTCCGGGTATGGGATGAAAAACTGGCTCATTTTTCACCCCCTTTTTTCGCCGTTTCGGATTGAGGGGGGTTTCCTTCCGGTTTTATGGAAACCCTTTTGGCCTTGTTTCCAGTTTTCAACACGTTATATGATACCGGGAACTTACAACGGAATGGGAAATGTCCTTGCCTGGCATTGGTTTTAAACAACACGCAAGAGGTCGGATGGTCAAAAGGTTGATATTTTATCTGGTCACAGGCGGTTTGCTGCTGATGTGGATTTCCCCCCCCTCCGGGATGCTCCGGGTGGGGGCCGTCATCCTGGTCATTTTGCTTGCGGTTTTGGCCGAATCCCGGTTGGGGCCTGCCATGCCGGGCAAAGGGGGACGTCGGAGTCCGGATGGAAAAGGGCACCCCCGACCCCCCGGCCACTCCGAACCGGGGGGAGTTGCTGGCAGGTTTTCTTTTTCACTCAAGGGCCAATCGGCCCCCAAAAGCGGAAAAAGAGAAAAACGGGTGCTGCGCCGGGTGTATACAACCGATTCCCGCCAGGAGGCCGATGATGTGGTGGAGGGGCTGAGAAAAGGAAGGGTGAACCCGGTGCTGGTTTCCGGAAAATCCCCGGAGCCGTCCGGCGGTGTGTTGTTTGACGTGTTGGTGGTGGAAAAAGAATTCCCTCAGGCCATGGACCTGATCAACAGGATGGAAAACAAAAAAGTGCAAAAGCCTTCCTGACCCGTCAGCGTTTAACAAACCAAAACCTGTGTAAAAAACAGCCGGGGAGGTTTGCCCCGCCGACGAAAGTTCCCTGTGGTCTGTTACAACCGGGAATTTTGGGGGCCTTGCGGCCCGCTTGGGGTTCACCGCCTTATCATTTTGGATTTACCAGATCAGCCATGGACCATTCTATACCCACAACAACGGAACCAGCGGCCGAAATCATGGCCTGGCTGCGCAGGCTGCCCCCGTTTTTGCCCCTGAAAGACGCCGAGCGGGAGTCCATCCTGCCGTTTTGTTCTTTGAGGGAATTTGGGGAGGGGGAAACCTTGATCCGGGAGGGGGACCCCAACAATTCCAATGTGTATTTTATCCTTTCCGGTGGGGTTTCGGTTTATGTGAAGGATAAGTTTATTCTGACCCTTCGCCGTCCGGGGGATATATTTGGAGAAATGAGTCTGGTGAGTGATGAGCATCGTTCCGCCACGGTAAAAACCGATGCCCCCACCCGCTGTCTGATGATTTCCTCCGCCTTATCCATGGACGAAGAGGAATCCCCCCAGGCCTGGCGGCTGCGCTACCTGTTTACCCGGATGTTCAGCAACATCATGGCCGAAAAGCTTCGGATCACATCCGACCGGGCCAAGATGTATGAAGACGCCATTTTGCAGACCAAACGGGTCAAGGCCCACAGCACCGACCTGGAAGGGCAGGTGGCCCTCAACTTGCGGCAGATCCGGCTGTATTCCTTTTTGGTGGACAGCGCCCGGGATGCCATTTTAATGATCGGCCTGGATGGAACCATAGAACGGGTCAATCCGGCGTTTGAAACCTTGTTTTCCATCCCCCCCGGAGAGGTGACCGGCCGGGGGTACCGGGATCTGATTATTCCCTCCAGGGGGGTCACCTGGGATGATATATCTGAACAGGTGGATAAGGGAGGCTGGAGCGGTGAGGCTGTTTTTGCCGGAAAAACCATTATTCCGGTGGACTGTTCCATCTTCCTGATTCATGATGCGGAAAGAAAGAAAATAGCCTATTCCGTATTTCTGACAGATATCCGCCAAAGAAAAACCTATGAAAACCATATTTTGCAACAACGGGAGGCCCTGACCAAAGCCAATGAGGAACTGAAAAAAATGGACCGGCTGAAAGACCAGTTCATGACCCTGGTTTCCCACGAACTGCGCACTCCCATCACCTCCATCCTGGCCGCCATGGAAATGATGACCATGGGGCTGGTGGATGATGAGGCACAAAAAGCCGAATTTTTGGGAATGGTGTGGCAGGATGCCCAGCGGCTGGCCAGGCTGGTGGACAAGGTGATGGCGATTTCCAAGCTGGAATCCAACCAGATGCACCTGGATTTTGAAACCGGGCAACTGGATGAACAACTAAAATATCAGGCGGGTCTGTTTAGGGACAAAGTGGCCGACAAACCGGTTGTCATCCGGGTAAGCACCCCCCCGGCCACCCGGCCCACCCGCTTTGACCAAAAATGGATTCGCGAGGTATTCCACCAGGTGATGGAAAACGCTGTGAATTTTACCGAAAAAGGGGAAATCCTGCTGGAACTCACCCAGCCGCCCGGAATTTCCCGCATCATTATTCGGGATACGGGGGAGGGCATCCATGAGGAACACATGGATAACCTGTTCAACAAATTTGAAAAAATGGCCTCCACCCGGTATCAGGAACAGGGGATCGGGTTGGGCCTGCCGCTTTCATTTCTGATCGTCAAAGCGCATCAGGGGAAGATCGCCATTCGCAGCAAAATCGGCCGGGGAACAGAAGTTTCCATCACTCTGCCGGACCAGCCGTCGGAAGACAGCTGACCCCCAACATCCAATCCGAAAAACCTGCCCGGTCGGAGAGGGAATGGACCTAAAAAAAATGATCGGAAAATCAGAAGATTCCCCTCAAGGGGCCAAAAACAACAGAGGGGTGGCCTCGGGGCTGGGTGTGTTGCTGGCCAACGGCATGGAACTGTCCAAAGACAGGGAAATCATGCTGAAGGAAGGGATGGACAAAGGGCTGGCCTTTTTTGAAAAATTCAATGAATCCCGGTTGCAGTTGGCGTTTTCATCTTTTGACGGAGAGATGAAAAAAGCCCTGTTTGAGGTGCTGTTTCTGTTGCATGTAAACGATCCCAAATGGGCACAATGGTCCTTTACAGCCGTGAAGGCCGAAACGGTGCAGGGGGTGCGCCGGGAAAAAGAGGTGGCCGCCACCGCCGATTTGTATGTGGAAGGGGCCCCCTACGGGGTGGAAGGCATAGAACGGCTTTCCCCCGTGTTCCGCAAAGAATTTGAAGCCTACGTCCAGCAGGTGTTCAACACCCCCGTATCCCCCCAATCCGGTTACGGCTACAACGCCGTGGTCAGCATTCACTCCCTGGGTTCCATCGGCACCATCGGCCATAAGTCCAAGGATTCGGACCTGGACCTGCAAGTTCAGTTTGAACTGGAACCCCTGCTGTTTGACCCCACCCAATGGAACGATCAGATTTTCCGGGAGACCCTCAGCAGGGAAGTTTCCTGGCGGGTCACCCGGCTTCGGGTTCAGGAAGGTTTGCCCCCCGAAGCCCTCAAGGATGCTGCCACCAAGCAGGCACTGATGAACCGGGCCAGCCTGGATACCTCCCGGTCCTACCCTGTGCTGTGGAAATACCTGATCACCAGGGAACGGGATTATTCCCAGGACCTGGCCGCCGAAAACGGCGCCACCATCCGCACCCACATCATCAATGAAATCACCACCCTGATGAAACGGGCCAGCCGACTGGCCCATGGGGAAAGCCAGAAAAAAAAGGAGGCCCTGTTCCGGGAACGGATCCAACGGATTCAACAGTATCTGTTTGACAAGTTTCCCCAAACCGAAATCTATCTGTTCACCTGCTCCAACGATGATTACCGCCGGGGATTCCACGGCACCACCCTGGAATCCAAAGAGGCATCCGGGTCCGCCTATGAGCTTATCCTGAATTACGAAACCCTGATGCCGGGAATTCAGATCACCCCCATGGTGCCTTCTCACTTTGTTTTGCCAAAATCCATCAACGATGATTCCGGCCGGTACGAAAAACTGATGGATTACATCCGGTTTGACCTGATCCGGCTGTACCACCCGGTGCGGGACAGACTGGTGAATCTGGGACCCACCCCCGATATGACCCTGGAATATGTGGGCAACCACGGCGGCGCCATCTACTGGGAGGCCTTTAAAGCCTCCTCCGGCAACCTGCCCAAGGCCATATTAAACCTGTTTCGCATAGAAATGTTGCTGGACAAACGGTTTTTAAAAACCATCATCCAAATCATCAAGGATCCTCTGGAGTTCAACCGGTATGTGACCCCCAAACCGGAAGATGCCGCCAAGGAAATTGAAGAAATGGTGGAAGGCAAAACCGGCCTTCCCACCTGGGCCTTGCCGGAAATGGAAACCTTATTTCCATTGTTGTTGCAGGACCCGTGGTGGCTGCGCTACAAGGCCCTTAAAATAGGGTTTGTGGAACCGCAGGGGGTTCCGGGCCTGGACCCGGAGGAACGCCGCCGGATTTCAGCCATCATAGACATGGCCTTCGCGCTCCATGTGCGCATATCCGATGTGTTCACCAAACCGGGAGACACCCGCCCGTTTGCCTCCTTCAGAGAAAAAGTGTTGCTGGAATTCCTTCGCCGGGCCTTCCCGCCGGTATCCCAACGGCGGACATTTCTGGAGCACATGTTTATCGGCGAGGTGCGGTCGGTCAACCATTTTGAATCCGAACTGAGAGACCTGTTCAAACGGTCCTTAAAGCGGGTCAACGACAAAATCCTGACCCTCCATTTAAAAGGCGAAGGCAACAAAAAAGAATTTGAAATCTGGTACCACTATTACCAGGAAAACTTTGAACCTGCCCCCAACGTGGTTCAGCGCACCATCATGAACCACCTGAAGGTCCCCCGGGGCAGGTTGCAGGTGGGATATAAAATCGGGGAAGGATGGTTTTTCCGATCGTTGCAAAAACAATCCGGGGTGGGCAAGCGGTTTGATACCTTCGGCACCCTGGACCATCTGCCCGATGAGGTGGACCTGCTTGAAAATGTGGGCTTTCTGGAAGGGCTGACCCATTGTATCATCAACGGCTATTACGGCATTTTAAACAAAGGCACCCTCAAGGAATCCCGCACCCAGCTTGAATTCCACCCCAAGTTCATGGATATGGGCAACCGGACCGACAACACCTACGCCTTTATCCGACCGGACAACGTGGAGCGGATTTTGAATCTGGTGCTTGGATTTTTTCCTTATCAGCCTTACCATTACATGGATTGCATCCGAATGAAGCGCCGGATTGATGAGGTGCTGGTGTTTGTGAATCTGCTGAAATTCGGCCGTATTTCCCTGTTGTACCGGGACAACCTGCGCACCTGGTATTGCGATAATTTTGACCACCCGGACGTGTTCAACGCGGCCCAAAAGCTTCACGGAGACAAACGGCAGTTGATGATGGCAAAGCCGATCCACATATCCCTGGCCGGGTTTTTCAAATCCAAGGGGATCAAACTGGATGACATCAAATTGGGCGCCTGGGTCAACCCCAACAGCCTGGAAACCGGTCAGGGGCTGTCCCAGGCGGTCCAAAAAGAAACCGCCCTTTCAGAAGAATTTCACCAAATCATCATGCATGTCCACGGCCCAAAACCAGCGCCTGAACCCCATGGGGAGCAACCGGAATGATGGAATCCCTGTTCGCGGTGGCGGGGTTTGTGGTGATTGTGAGCTACACCATCAGCCGTTTGAAAACACCCCCCCTCAGCCTGAAAGCCTACACCCGGACCCATCTGGCCAGCCTGGCTTTTGGCGGCGAGGGTCTGGAGGCCCGGACAGCCGCCGCCCTGGCCATGCTGCCCAAAGGAAAGGTGATTGCTTTCAGCGAACTCGCCGTGTTGGTCCAGGGGGAAAAACAGGGAATCCAGGTGATTCACTTCCTGAAAACCATCTCACGGGAAAACAAGCTGCCCTGGTGGCGGGTGGTGCGTAAAAAAGGGGATTGGGGGTTGCTCAACGGCTATTCACGGAATACCTATCAAAGCCAATTGTTGCAAGCCGAAGGGGTGGCGGTGGCGGAAGACCAAACCGGCCAGAAACAGGTGAACCTGGAACAATGGGAATGGCGGGAGGAATAAAACCGGCGGAAACAAAAGGGGCTACGGAAGTTTTTTGAGGGTGGCGCTGTTGATCACAAAATTGTGGACCAGGCCGTCCGACGGGCCGGGAATCATCAGGGTTTTTCCGTTGAGGGCCGCCCCCACCCCCGCGGCGTGGCCCAGGGTGATTCTGAATTCCCCATTGGCCTCCCAGCTTTTGGACTCCTTGGGTGTCAGCCAGATTTCCACGGGGGGATTGCGGTCCACCGATACCCGCACCCAGGTTTTCTCCACCCCGGTCAGGGTCAGCCGCAAAGCCCTGGCCGGCCGAAGATCGGTGGTGTCAGAATCAGGTTTCAACACTTCCATGGTTTGAGGGGGGTCCTCGGTTTTGGGCACCGCCTGGGAGGTGGATTCCGCCTTGGTTTCAGGGGGGGAATCCGGTGCGCTGCCGGGAGCATCATCCTGACTGAAAAGGGCCACCCCGCCCCACAACAGCAACAGCCCCACCACTCCCGCCACAATCCACTTGGGAGCAGGCATTTCAATCTGAGGCATGATTCTTACATCCCCCCCGGTCAGATTGTCGGGCACCACGGCTTCCGGCTGGGCATCCATAATTTTGTTAAACTCGCTCACCACCCATTTTTCATCCAGCCCCACCACCTGGGCGTAATTGCGCAAAAACCCCCTGACAAACGGCATGGCGGGCAACCCGTCCAAATCCCCCTGCTCCATTTTTTCAATCAGCTTTTTGTTGATCCGGGTGTTGGCCGCAATATCAATGATGTTCAGCCCCTTGCTTTCCCGGGCTTCCCGGAGGTATTTCCCCAATGCGGCAAACTGGTCCTTCGTTTTGCTATGATCCATAGGACAATCGGGGTTTCAGGGTTCAAAGGGTTTGGGGGGGACGGAAGCAAACAACCGTCCTTACAGATATTGGCCGATCAAAGGTTCCAGGTCTTCCCGGGTTTTTTGGGGGATTTCTGCCCGGTCGGTCACGATGGCGTATTTCAAGGCGGTTTTGCAGGTACAGGGGCGGGAGGGATCCAAATGTTTCACCGCCACGGCCAGGATTTTTTTGGCGGTTTGAATGTTGGAGCGCATCACGGCCAGCACCCCTTCAATGCTTACTTCCTCATTGGATTCATGCCAGCAATCATAATCGGTGGCCAAAGCGATGGTGCCAAAACACAATTCGGCCTCCCGGGCCAGTTTGGCTTCCTGAAGGTTTGTCATCCCGATCACCCCGCCGCCCCAGGCGCGGTACAAATTGGATTCGGCCCGGGTGGAAAACGCAGGACCTTCCATGCACACATAGGTTTCCCCCGAATGGCAAACGGCCCCTGCCTCCCTGCCGCTGCGGGCCAGCACATCCAACACATGGGGGCACACCGGGTCCCCGAACTGCACATGGGCCACAATGCCCTGACCGAAAAAGGTGGAATCCCTCAACCGGGTGCGGTCTATAAACTGATCCGGGAACACCATATGACCGGGGGCGATTTCCTGTTTCAGGCTTCCCACGGCGGATATGGAAATCAGATGGGTGGCCCCCAGCTTTTTGATGGCCCAGATGTTGGCTTTGTAGGGGATTTCGGTGGGGAGCAGCCGGTGGCCTTTGCCGTGCCGGGCCAAAAACATCACCTCCCGGCCATGCAGGCGGCCGGTGATCAGGGGGGCCGAAGTCTCCCCGAAAGGGGTGGACACCTTGGTTTCCTTCAAGTCCTCTATTCCATCAAACTCATACAGGCCGCTGCCGCCTATGATGGCAATTTTCATACTGCTTCCGGAAAATAAGAGGACCTGCCCCCCAGGATGGGGCCCGGCCAAGGTTGGGCCGGGGGTAGGGCGGGTAAGTGGCGAGACACAGAATCGAACTGTGGACACGAGGATTTTCAGTCCTCTGCTCTACCGACTGAGCTATCTCGCCAAAATAAACTGCACGGTTTGGTCCATGTGGGCCAATAACATTTATGGTGCCAATGCGGGGGGGCTGTCAAGCGTTTTCAAATCAAAATGCACACAGAGGATAAAAAGCCCGGAGGGAAAACCCATTGGCCCCGGAGGGAAAACCCATTGGCCCCGGAGGGAAAACCGGGTAAGCTGGGTCCGGTTTTCACCGGTTTTTTTTCAACCCAGGTTTTCATTCTCAACGGTTTTGATTATGCGGCAAACTGGCAAAGACAAATTCCAGGCGGTTGGCTTGGCCCCCGAAGGGTGGCTGAAGGCAGGAAAACGGCTGGTACACACCCTGACCGGTTTGTGGGCCGTTTTGGTCCTGGCCGGGGGAGGGCGTGCCATGGCCGCCCCTCAATTGACCTGGCAGGACTGGTGTTGCCCGCCCGCCCGGACCGGGTGGAACGCATTCAATGGGGAGCCATCTCCGCCATGATGGTGCTGACAAACCCGGAAGGAAACCTGGCCGAAGGCAGGGTTCCCGTGCGCCAGCTTTCTGTTTACACCTTAAAAGAGAAAGGTCTGCACCAGGCCGCCCATTGGAGCCTGCCAGCGGCTGTGCGCTGGATTGAACCCCTTACTCTTCCCGGGGGGGGCAAAGGGTGGCTGGCCCTATCCGGAAACCGCTGGCTGATTGCCCCCGAAACCCAGGGCCACCTGGCCTGGCGGACGGCCTGCACCTGCGCCACGGTGTTTAGCGTGGGCAAATCCCCCCTGTATCTTAACGATCCCCTGGCCCGGGATATTGACGGGGACGGCCTGCCGGAGGTGCTGTTGCCAGGCTGGAACGGGTTGGTGATTTACCGGGTTCAGCCGGGAAGCCTGACCTTAAAACCTCTGTGGCGGGATGCCTGGGTGCCGGGAGAATCCTTTTCTTCCGGCAAACGGGGGTTGGAGGCTGATTTTGACTTTCCCCGCTACACCTTGCAGGACATGAACAAAGACGGGGTGCTGGACCTGGTTCAAATTCTGCGCAACGTGCTGCTGGTCACTCAGCACCCCCCCGCCTGGGCCAAAAACGGCCCCGCCGGAGGCCCCTATTACGCCATAGAAAGCTCTCGTCTGGCCGATATGGATGCCATGGGGCTGCCCAACAACCTTCAGGTGGCCCTTTTAAAACTGAACAACACCGGTTACAGCGGACGGGAGGCCTTTTTGCAATCCCTGTATCAGCAGATTCCGGCCTCCGGGTGGGGAAGCCATCTGAACAAAGTGATCCAGACCGCCCAGGAATCCATGCCGGTGATCTTTGCCGAGGGGGTTTCCCTGCCGGGGCTGAAGGCCCTGGAAAAAGGGGAATCCCAGGACGTGCTGGCCATAAGGGACATGAACGGCGACGGATCGGTGGATGTGCTTTATCAGCGCTCCAGCGAAGAAGGGGATGCCTTTAACCAAAAAAACCAGCTGCGGTTTTATTGGGGCGAACCCAACGGCTCCGCCCTGGTCCGGTTTACCCAAACCCCCCAGGTGTTTTTCAGTGAAGGATTGAACTTTACCTATCTGGTGGAACCCTCGGTGACCAAAAACCACACCCCAGGCCTGTTCAATGCCACCATGGAGGTGTCCCTGGGGGCACTGATCAGCTATTTCGCCACCCACCGGGTGACCATAGACGCCCATTATTCCCCCTGGGAGGGAACCAAACTGAAGGAACCCGCTCCGGTCCATGGAAAAATCGTGTTCAAAGCCGATTTTTCCCGGGACGGAACCCGGCCCACCATCTTACTGGCTGATATCAACGGAGACGGGGTGCGGGAGTTTTTGTTCAACATCACCCCGGAGACTCTTTCGGCCTATCCCACCACCGAAACCGGACCGAACCTGGATTCCCCCATGGCGGAAGGCAAAACCCCCCTGCCCCGCCACCAGGAAAACAGCTATGTGGCGGACCTGAATGGAGACAAACGGGAGGAACTGGTGTTGTGGTTCGGCTCCGGTCTTTACGGGGAAAAAATGGCCCGCACCCTGCGGGTCATCCAATTGACCGACAAACCCTAAAAAGAAGTGCAGCCAGCCCGGCTGCAC